>CALFWW010000265.1 GCA_937928575.1 uncultured Saprospiraceae bacterium
TATCTTCGTTAGAAAGCCCTGTCTGCTTGGCGCAGTCAGGCAGGCTCGCCGTAACTAAGGCTATGTCTACGTTTTCTGCCTTGATCTCGAAAAATTTTCCTTCCAAATATATCCGCACTTTTAGACTACAATTTGTATAAGACCCCTTATCTGAACTCGACCAACTTGCTTCTAGTACTAAACAAACCAATCTAAAGGGACCCCGATAATGATGTATAAAAAAATCCCGCCTCATTCCAATAGGAACAAGGCGGGATATATTTTCAGTTCTTTCGAACTAAATCAAGTCTTAGTTATTTACTAAGACAAAAAATTCTAGTAGTTTACACCAAGTGCTCTCAAAGTTTCGAAATCTAACTGACCTACAGGTAGGTTGTTATCTCTCTGGAACTTAGTTAAAGCAGCCTTAGTACGTGTTCCAAGAACATTGTCAGAAGCACCTGGATCATATCCACGAGTTCTTAATGCTTCTTGAATCTGACGGATTGTGTAACCAGAAACTTTGTCTCCACAAAGAACTTCTTTCCACTCAGTCATTCCACCTTTTCTTACTAATCTTCTCTTAGAAACAGTAGTGTATTCAGCAGGCACATCAACTGTACGAGTTGTTGCAGGCGCTTTAGTTACTGTTCTAGAAACGGTAGAGTACTGTGCAGGAATTTCTTCTGAACGAGTCGTAGCAGGCGTCTTTACAATACGCTTAGTAATTGTAGAGTACTCAGCAGGAATAATTTCCTCACGAGTCGTAGCAGGCGTCTTCACAACTCTTCTTGATACCGTTTGGTATTCAGCAGGAATAGCAACTTGCTGTGATCCAGCAGGAGTCTTAACAACTCTCTTACTTACTGTTGAATACTGTGCAGGAGTTACTTCCTCACGTGTACCAGCAGGATTTTTCACAACTCTCTTAGTGTAAGAACTGTACTGTGCAGGAACTGGCTGAGAAGTGGTACCAGCAGGAGTTTTTAATACTCTCTTAGAGATAGTAGAGTATTCAGCAGGAATCACGTTCTCACGAGTAGAAGCAGGATTCTTTACAACTCTCTTTGTAATAGTAGAGTACTCAGCAGGAATCACGTTCTCACGAGTAGAAGCAGGATTCTTGATTACTCTCTTAGTGATAGTAGAGTACTGTGCAGGTACTACTCTTTCTTGAGTAGTAGCAGGCGTCTTCACTACTTGTCTAGATACTGTTTGGTAAACAGCAGGAGTTACTTCCTCACGAGTAGTAGCAGGCGTCTTAACAATTCTCTTACTAACAGTAGTGTACTGTGCAGGAATTACTTCCTCACGAGTAGTAGCAGGAGTTTTGATAACTCTCTTTGTTACTGTCTTATATTGAGCAGGAATTGCAGTTTCACGAGTTCCAGCAGGATTCTTCACAACTCTTTTTGTGATTGTTTGGTACTGTGCAGGAATTACTTCCTCACGAGTAGTAGCAGGAGTTTTGATAACTCTCTTTGTTACTGTTTGGTACTGTGCAGGAATTACTTCCTCACGAGTAGTAGCAGGAGTTTTTACAATACGCTTAGTTACAGTAGAATACTCAGCAGGAATCGCTTCTTGACGAGTAGTAGCAGGAGTTTTGATAACTCTCTTCGTAATCGTAGAATACTCAGCAGGAATTAGTTCTTCACGAGTAGTAGCAGGTGTCTTAACTACTTTAGTTGTACGAGTTGCATACTCAGCAGGTACATCAATTGTTTTGATACAATCGTCACCACTTGCAGTATAACCATCTGCACATCCAGCTCTTACCTGACGAGTTACAGTTTGGTACTGTGCAGGCTCTTCAACCAAACACCATACTAAACAATCGTTAGGGTCTGCAGATAAACAGTTACGGTCCGCTCTCTTCTTAACCCACTTCGTAGAAGCAGGCTTTGTTTCGATACGCTCAGTGTTTGTTTCATAACGAGCAGGAATACGTTCGATACGAGTAGATGCTTCTCTTACAGTGTACTGCTCAGTAGTAGTACCATATTCAGCAGGAACTGCGATCAAACGACGCGTTTCAGGCTTAACCATTACTTGCTCAGTTACTGTTTCGTACTCAGCAGGCATTGTAATCAATCTTGAAGATTCAGCTTTAGCCAAAACTTGCTCAGTTACTGTTTCGTACTCAGCAGGAACCGCGATCAAACGACGAGTTTCTGGTTGAGTCATTACTTGTTCAGTAACTGTTTCGTATTCAGCAGGAACAACAATCAAACGACGTGTTTCAGCTTTAGACATTACTTGTTCAGATACTGTTTCGAATTCAGCAGGAGTAGTAGATACTGTTGAAGATTCTGGCTGAACTAATACTTGTTCAGTTACAGTTTCATATTCAGCAGGAACAACAATCAAACGACGTGTTTCAGCTTGAGTCATTACTTGCTCAGTTACCGTTTCGTATTCAGCTGGTACAACAACTAAACGACGAGATTCAGGAGTAGTCATTACTTGTTCAGTAACTGTTTCCCAAGTAGCAGGAACGACAACTAATTCTCTTGATTCAGCTCTTGTCATGATTTGTTCAGTAACCGTTTCGAATTCTGCAGGAACAACAGACAAAGTACGAGACTCAGCTTTTGACATTACTTGCTCAGTTACTGTTTCGAATTCTGCAGGAACTGCAGTCAACGTACGAGTTTCTGGCTTCGTCATGATTTGCTCAGTAACAGTTTCCCATTCAGCAGGAGTCGCCATCAAACGATTTGACTCAGCTTGTGACATGTACTGCTCAGTTACAGTTTCTAACTCTTCTGGAGTCGCAATCAAACGACGCGTCTCAGGTTGAGTCATGATTTGTTCTGTAACTGTTTCAAATTCAGCAGGAGTAGTTCTGATAGAACTTGACTCAGCTTTAGCTAAAACTTGTTCAGTCACTGTTTCGTATTCAGCAGGAACCGCGATCAAACGACGAGTTTCTGGCTTCACCATTACTTGTTCAGTAACCGTTTCATACTCTGCAGGTACTGTAATCAAACGAGATGAAGCAGCAGCAGACATCACCTGGTCAGTGACAGTCTCATACTCAGCAGGAACAACTTCTGTTCTTGTTGAAGCTCCTCTAGTCTCGATTTGCTCAGTTACCGTTTCATACTCATCAGCAATAAGGCATTTTGCATAACATTTTCCTGGCTCCCTGTTTAAAGGCATATCATCACCAGGCTGTGCAACAGCCATAAAACCGCAAAGTAGGAAAGCAGCGACCAAAATTAATTTGAATCTTTCCATAATAGATAAAATTGGTTTTGATTAATAAAATTTATATAAGGTTATTCAGTACAAACTTGTACTTGATTTAATGCGTCTCAAGCATATTTGAAATCGACCGCAAATTTAACTTAAAATCTTCGGATAACACAGATAATACTTAGTTATGATTTGCGAATTTATTCCAAGCTCTGAAATTTCAGACATTGGCAATGTTTTACCATTTTTAAAGAGGATTTTGATCTCTTTTGCCTGTGTATTATAGGCATTATTGGACTCTGTTCCTCTTAAAATCAAATATTCTGAATCGATGTTTTCGGTGTCAAAAGCAGAAAGGACCTTTTTCGTTATATTCTCTACATATGGTTCTTGAAATGGGGTTCCTTTTAATTCTACTCTAAATAAGCGTCTATCTAACAAGGATTTAGACTGAAAAGATAACAAAAAGTCATCATTTGTAGTAAAAATCTTTAATGCTGACAATACATCTACGTCATCTATCTTCGCATATTTCGCCATTTCTCCTTTCATATTCGCTTCAAATGCTGTCTTGGTATCTGAATGAGCCAGAAAATAGCCCAATTCATTATCCAATTTCAAATTAACACCATTTTGAGCCAAAATTTTCGCCCTTTTTATGGTACTTATTAACATTTGCTCTGCCCCTAACACTGTTTTGTGCAAATAAACTTGCCAATACATAATTCGACGTGCCAATAGAAATTTTTCAATCGAATAAATGCCTTTTTCTTCAACAACTAATTCGTCATTGACAACATTTAGCATTTTGATAATTCGATCATATCCTATCACACCTTCTGATACACCTGAGAAAAAACTATCTCGATTCAGATAATCCATCCGATCCATATCCAATTGACCTGAAATCAACTGGAAAAGAAACTTCTTTGGATATTCATTCTTAAAAATTTGAATGGCTAAACTTAATTTTCCTCCAAATTCTTCATTCAATAATTCCATGAAAAGTATCGAAATATCCTCATGGTGAATGTCAATAATGATATGTTCCAAAGCGTGTGAAAAAGGACAATGACCAATATCATGTAACAGTATGGCAATACATGCAGCTTCTGCTTCTGTTTCCGAAATTTCAATATCTTTTGACCGAAGTACCTTGATCGCTTGCCCCATCAAATGCATGGCTCCAATAGCATGATGAAATCTAGTGTGTAATGCACCAGGGTATACATAATGTGTCAAACCTAATTGCTTGATTCGACGAAGCCTTTGAAAATAGGGATGCTCAATTAAATCAAAGATGATCTCATAAGGTATGGTCACAAAACCATAAACCGGATCGTTGAAGATTTTTTTCTTATTCATTTTTCGATGATAGAATATTGAGCCCTTTTGAAACGTTTAAGTCCGCACAGTCTAAATTCATACAGTCAAAATTTTCCGCTAAATAGAACTTTTTCCAATAGCATGGGTCACTAATAAGACATGACACTTGCTTAAATGGTTGCTCGTTTAACCTAAAGGGCGCTATTTTTTGTGATATTTACGCTAAATAAGTCTGAAACTAACTATAAATCCAACAAAAAGTACATGGAAAAAATCAAGATTCTTTGGGCAGATGATGAAATCGACCTTCTGAAACCCCAATTATTATTTTTAAAACAAAAAGGGTATGAGGTCACTACGGTTACCAATGGACACGATGCTATTGATGAGCTGGAAACGACCAATGATATTGATGTTGTCTTTTTGGATGAATCCATGCCAGGATTGACTGGTCTGGAAACACTCGAAAAAATGAAAGGGACGCATCCCAATATGCCAGTTGTGATGATTACCAAGAATGAAGCTGAAAATGTGATGGAAGAAGCCATCGGTTCTCAAATTGCAGACTATTTGATTAAACCAGTTAATCCGAATCAGATTTTATTGACGCTAAAGAAAATTATTGATAAAAAAGAATTGGTCAGCCAAAAAACATCGACAGGATATCAACAAGATTTCAGAATGTTGTCAATGCAAATGAACAGTGCCAATGATTATAAAGAGTGGGTGGATATTTATAAAAAAATTATCAACTGGGAATTGCGCCTGGATGAGTCCAACACAGAAGACCTTTCTGAAATTCTAACCATCCAAAAAAGTGAAGCTAACAAAGAGTTTTCAAAATTTGTCATAAAAAATTATGAAGACTGGGTAGATGAGGTAGACCGAGATTCTAATACACCAATTCTTTCTTCGAACTTAATGCGGAAGAAGATCTTACCACAGATGGATAAAGATATTCCCACGATTATGTTGTTGATGGATAACTTGCGTTGGGATCAATGGAAAATAATTGAACCGATTATTGCAGATCTTTTTCGAGTGGAAGAGGAAGATTTTTTCTTCAGCATTCTGCCAACCAGCACACAATACTCCCGTAATGCGATTTTCTCAGGGATGATGCCAAGTGAAATGGCCAAACGTTATCCTCAATGGTGGAAAAATGATACCGATGAAGGCGGTAAGAATAATCACGAAGCGGACTTTCTGGAAGCACAATTGAAGAAAACAGTTCATCAAGAAATTAAATTTGATTATCTGAAAGTGACGAATGTAGCAAAAGGAAAAGTGTTGTTAGATAATATCTTGAATTATACACAAAATGATTTAACCGTCATTGTTTATAACTTCATCGATATGCTCTCTCATGCACGTACAGAAATGGAGGTGCTGAAAGAATTGGCAGGTGATGAAAGAGCTTATCGTTCACTGACAAAGTCTTGGTTTGAAAATTCTATGTTGTGGCAAGCCTTGCAAAAAATTGCAGAGAAGAAAGTACAGCTTTTCATAACGACCGATCACGGTACGATTCGAGTAAATACACCATCGAAAGTAATTGGAGATAGAGATACAACAACTAACTTACGTTACAAGGTTGGTAAGAATCTACAATACGAAAAGAAGGATGTTTTGGAAATCAGAAAACCAGAAGCTACGGGTCTACCACGACCAAATGTAAGTTCGACCTTCATTTTTGCGAAGGAAGATATTTTCTTTTTATACCCGAATCGCTACAACCACTTCTTTAATTACTACAAGAATACTTTTCAGCATGGCGGGATTTCTTTGGAGGAGATTATTTGTCCGATTGTGAAGTTGAGGTCTAAGGCTTAGGGCAATTAAAAATTAAAAATTTAAAATAAGACCGCCGATACGTATGCATACGTGTCGGCGGCGGTCTTATTTTAAATTTTTAATTTACTTTTCACTTAAACTCAAACAGCTCCTTAAACTCCGGATATTCAGCAGCATAATTTTTGAAACCTTTTCGTCCGGCAATGAATGTAAATTTATTACCGAAAGTTCCACCTTTTTTTAGATAGACCGTGTAAGAGTTGAAGACCAGATAATTATTACGTTCAATTTTTTCAACATTGTGGAAAGGGTATCTGAATGCTTTTCTGTAATTGGTCACATACAAAAAACGATCATCCGCTTCCACTCTTTTTAAGCTCATGAATGCCCAGTAAAAGAATAAAGCTCCTGTCAATAAAAACAATACAAACCCGATTTTAAATTGAGTAGCAGGAAAACCAAAAATCCACTCTTCATCCATTTTGAAAAAGCCTAATGACAAGGCTCCAAAAAAGGAAATCCATAGGGTCGGTAAAAAATATTTTACGATAACAGTCCATCTGGAAGATACATTGATGACTTTGTTACTACTCATCGTCGGTGCTTTTGCGTTTATCATTGACTCTTTTTGAAATTAAAATACTTGCTTCATATAAAAAATACAACGGGACACTGATTAATAATTGGGTCATCACATCTGGAGGTGTAATGATAGCCGCTCCAACCAAAATTAATACAAATGCATGCTTGCGATATTGTCGCATAAATTCTGGGGTCACCAATCCAACTTTGGAAAGAAAATAAACCACAATCGGCAATTCAAAAACCAACCCTGTCGGTATGGTAAACATCGTCATGTAATTCACATACGAGGTGAGGGTAGGAGCTAACTCAATATTGGCCAAATCATAATTACCAAAAAAGTTGACTGCAAAAGGAGCAATGATAAAATAACCAAACAAAACCCCACAGAAAAATAACAAGGAGCACACCCAGACAATTCCTCTGGCGGCTTTGGCTTCTTTTTCGTACAATCCTGGTTTTACAAATTTCCAGATTTCCCAAAAAATGTATGGAAAAGCGATCACAAATCCCATCAACAAAGAAACCTTTAAGTGTGTCAAGAATAGCTCTCCTAATTCTCTAGCTAATAATTTGATCGGTGGCGGCTGAACCACAAAATTTTCAAATCCTAATAAAGCTGCAAATTTGGTCAGCGCCGTATAGGTCGGAAAGTCAGCCCGCATCGGACCCATCACCACATAAGTGAAAAAGAAATCTTTCATGATGAACACCAGAATCCCTAAAATCAAAATCGAGGATACTGCCCGAATCAGATTCCAGCGCAACTCTTCCAAGTGATCCAGAAATGACATTTCTTTCTCATTTTTCATAAGTTCTTTGTCCACATCAATTTGATCTAATGGCATCTAAAATTTCTTTGAGTACAAATTTAGAAATTTAACTCGGTATAAACTAAATAGAAGACGAGTCGAATAAGTTCAAAAAAGGGCTCGACTTCAAGGATAAAAAAATGTACATTTGCACCCGCCTTAAGAGACATTCAGAATTTTCGTTATGTCAGTAGAGTTATTACAATATATCGGTTTATTTGTGGTCAGTTTATCTGTGCTATTAAAGGCATCGGACTGGTTTATCAATTCTGCGGAAGCAATTGGGCTTTCTTTTGGAATTTCTCCTTTTATTATCGGGGTTACGATTATAGCTTTTGGTACTTCACTTCCAGAACTAGCAACTTCTGTGGCATCCGTATTGGCTGGACAATCAGAAATTGTAATCGCAAACGTTGTTGGGTCCAACTTGACCAACATCGCATTGGTCTTAGGAGTTGTCGCAATCATGGCCAAGCAAATAGATATGGAGTACAACATATGGCACATTGATATGCCCTATTTATGGGGTTCTGCTTTCTTGTTGTGGTTCGCCGTTGCGGACTTAAATTTCTCATTATTTGAAGCGGCACTCTTCTTATGTGGAATTATCATTTTCCTATCTTATTCATTTGGTAGTGACAAAAGTGATGATGACAATGAGGAAAAGGAAGAGGTAAATTGGAAAACATATCTCACATTGGTTGTTGGTGGCGTGCTCGTTTGGTTGGGTGCAGTATATACGATTGAGTCGATTACTCAGTTATCAACAATGGCAGGCATTAGTCCAGATATCATTGCTATTACTGCTGTTGCGCTCGGGACCTCATTACCAGAAGTAATCGTAAGTGTAAAATGTGCTTTTGCTGGAAAAACATCTATCGCCGTCGGAAACGTATTAGGGTCCAATATTTTCAATACTTATGTTGTAATGGGAATTGCCAGACTATTTGGAGAACTCACAATCCCAGAAAATATCATTACCCTACAAATGCCGATCATGATTGTGATGACCATTCTATTTGGTATCATGTCTAATAACAAGAAAATTACTAAATGGGAAGGAATGGTCTTGATTATGTTTTATGCTTTCTTCATTGCTGAAAATTTGAAAGAAATTTAATTAATGTACTCTAATTAAATATTCTTGATACTTCCTTCTTTACCAACTAGTAATACAATTTAAAATTATTCGATATAGGCGAATCATTTGATTTGACTTACATAAGTAATTTGTTAATCCCTTGTTATCTTATCTTTTTTACGATTTATGTCTTATCTTCATATTACTATCCTGACCGATTTATAATGTCTAACAAGTTTAGACCTAATTTTTAATTACCTAATTATTCGGTTATGAAGAAAAATAACAATTTATCTAAAAGACTTCACGTAAGTTTTTTCCTCTGCTTTTTATTTATGTTTTCCCTGAACACCATCAATGCACAATGCATATCTGGGTTAACTTATGACTATGAAGAAATATCAAGAACCTCAATACCGCTTCAATGCACCTACAGTATCGATATTTGTGTTTTTGTAAACGATATGACTTTGACTGACTTGAGTTTTAGTATCTCGACAGGATCCCGAACCTCTAGTGCAATAGTTGTCGCTCCATTTTCTGTTGGACAACAAGTTTGTCAGAATTTAGAAATTATAATTGCCAATTGTGATGAAGGAGCATTTGTCAACATTGATGTTGAAGCTAGTAATCCGCTATGTACGATTGAGAACTATGATGGAGGATTAGACTTAGGACCATTAGCCGTTGAATTTGCGCACTTGCAAGGTTATCAATCAAAAAATGAAATCATGATTGAGTGGATAACAGAAAGTGAAAGTGACAATGACTATTTCGAAATTGAGCACAGTAAAGATGGTCGTGTATTTACCACCGTTGAAAAAATAGATGGATCTGGAAATTCGAGTGGCGCAACTGCATACAACTACATGCACCGTTTTCCAAATAATGGAATGAATTACTACCGAATTAAAATGGTAGAATTCGATGGAAGCATTGCTCATTCTAATATGATTAGCGTCAAATTGGAATCAAAAGGGATTGTCAACATCTTTCCTACAAATGTAGATTCAGAATTGAATGTCAAAATTTTTAATTCAATTACTCAAAATATACCTGTACATATCTATAATTCAATCGGAAATAGAATTGCAAGTTATTCCATCGAAGCTGGAGACAACAGCCTACAAATCCCTACATCAAACTTAACCTCCGGTGTATATTATGTGAAGATCAAACTACAAGGAGAAGGTGTGATCACCAAAACTTTTTTCAAAAAGACATTGTAATCTTAATCAATACCCTAGCTTACTGAAAAAGCCCGTGTAACTTATATTACATGGGCTTTTTAGCTTTTTTGGGGTATATCTTTATACGCTGATGTAGTTTAAATTGTAAGAGTATTCAGGGCATTGTTGCTCGAAATACTACAAAAAACAAAGACTATACTAATAGAGTTGATTTGAAATATAATCAGCTCTATTTTTTTTACACATATCTGGTTAAAAATTCGTTATAACCTTAAATTCTCAATCTTCACATTAGCATTATTTATATATTTGCAGCCTTAAATAGAAAACCACCATTTTTGGATTTCAATTGTATTAAAATACACACACACACTTTTTTAAATTAGAAGCTATGATTTTTAGAGCACTCATTCTGACCCTATTATTATATTTACCAGTTATTGTACAAGCGCAGTCGACTTATGAAGTTGGTGTGCTTGGTGGATTTTCCAATTATCAAGGTGACTTAGTAGAGAGTTACTTGGAATTCGGAGAAACGAATTTAGCATGGGGATTATTTGTGAGATATAATTTTGATGAAAAATTTGCTGCCAGAGTAAATTTCAACAACGGACAAATCAGTGGAGACGACCAAAACGGAACAGAAGAATGGAGAAAAGAACGAAATCTAAGTTTCCGATCAACCATCTATGAATTTTCATTAATCGGAGAATGGAATTTGTTTGGACAAGCCGCTTACTCATCATCGGGCATATTTGAAAGTTCTTTGACTCCTTATTTTTTGTTGGGAGTTGGACTTGTTAAATTTAATGTAGCAGCAGAAGGAGATGGGCTTGCTGAAGAAGAAGAATTCCCAAATGTTTTTGTCTCAGTGCCTATCGGTGGGGGACTGAAATATCATTTCCAAGAAAGAGTCACGTTAGGAGCCGAATTAGCTTTTAGACCTGCATTTGGTGATTATTTAGATGGAGTCAGCCAGAAAGGAAATCCAAATAAAAATGATTGGTACCTTTTTGGTGGCTTGACAATTTCGATTGGATTCGGTGACGGAGGAGCGTATTGATTTCTTACTTTTCTTTCGTAACTTAGTAGAATCATCCCATATACTGACTGTTGTTATTAGATATTGATTGACGAGAAAAAAATGAGTAAACCTCGTTGAAGTTTTCCACTCATCAGATCTAATGTTTATTTATATTCAACAATACAATTGCGAAGATGATTTTGACCAAACATATCCTGATCCCAATTTTAATTTCTTTACTTTCGATAGTAAATCCAGTCAATGAAAGTGAAGGTCCTAATAAAGGATTGGTCGCTTATTATTCTTTTAATAATTGTGATGCAACAGATGACTCAGGAAATGGCTCGGATGGCGAAATGTATGGAGGAGTCGGGTGCTGGTGTGGTATTGATGATGATGGATTACAATTCGATGGAGTAGATGATTTTGTCGTATTCACGGGCAATGTCAATCGCTATTTTACGACCAGTGATTTTACCATTAGCTTTTATTTCAAACAAACTGGTTACGCAATGTTTAATCAAACGATGTTGGCCAAAAGAGATTCTTGTGGCGATTTCAATATGTTTGAAATACAAATGAATAAAAGCAAAAATGAAGTAGATGTAGATGTCCATGAAACACCAGAAAGAGATTATCCTGATATCTCTCCGGAAGTAAAAAACGTCGGATGGCACCATTTCGCTTTAGTCAGAAAAGGTACTCGTGCTTTCACCTACATTGATGGAGAATTGCGACACCAAGGAATCCGTTGTTCTGGAGTAGATATTGGCAACCAAGCTCAGCTTGCTTTTGCAGATAGCCCATGCATCAAAACCAGTGAATCAAAACGCTTCAAAGGTATTTTAGATGAATTGCGGATATTTGACGTTGCACTGACTCAGGAAGAAATCATGCAGCTCTACAGCCTTTATCTGATAGAGAATGCTCTTTCTGATTGTTATTCCTAAATTCTGACAAAAAATTTCTTCTCTAAACATCATTATCCAATTGAAAGCACTTACTTTTGTTGGCTGTAATCAAATATTTGTATTTCTTAAAATATCTATAGTATTATGTTTGGAGACCTTCTTGGAAATTTGGAAGAAAAGCAAAAGGAAATGAAAGCCAAATTGGCTGAAATGTTCGTGAATGCGGAAGCAGGCGATGGCGCTGTCAAAGTCACTGCAAACGCAAATCGTGAAATCACTAATATTGCAATTGATACCCAAAAAATGGATTTGACGGATGCAGAAGCATTGGAAGATTTAATTTTAGTAGCAACCAATCGAGCACTCGAAATGGCTGCAGAAAAAGAAGCTGCTGAATCTCAAAATCTTATGAAGGACATGCTACCTCCTGGTATGGGCAATTTACCGAATATGTTTGGGTAAAATATTCAGAACACTTGAACGTTTATACTTAGATACTGTTTTAATAATCGAACAGATTCTCCGTTAATTAATTATTATTCATGAAGTATTTCATCTCATCTATCTACTGCTTTTTATTTTGCTTGAATCTATCTTTTGCTCAAGAAGAAAATGGGTTAGAATTGCATTACACATTTGAGAATCCAACGATGATTGAGGTGACGGTTCAAATTCTACTGGATGATAATCCTGAGCAAACTACTTGGTCACTTTTGGATGCAGCCAACAATGTTCTGTTTACAGGTGGCCCTTACAATGCAGCAGATGCAAATACCTCTATCATAGAAACAGTTTCTGTCCCATACGCAATCACCACTTTCATTATCAATGACGCAGGAGGGGATGGAATTTGTTGTGCAGATGGAGCTGGAAATTATCAAGTTTCAGATGCTGGTAACAATATACTCGCATCTGGTGGTTCTTTCGGCGCTATTGAAACGACCACTTTTGAATTTGACAGCTGCCAACCATTGGATATAAGTGGCAATAACAACGATGGTTTTGTAATAGGTGGCACACAATGTGGTTGTGGTGTTTTCGATGATGCCATCAAATTGGATGGAAATGATGATAGAATTTTCCTAATTGGAGGAGTGTCTAATAATTTTAATACAGAGGATTTCTCCGTAAGTTTTTATTTCAAAACCACTAGTGCTTTTGGAACTCAAGATATTTTTTCCAAAAGATTCGCATGTGATGATAACAATGCCTTTGCAATACGTTACACGGCAGCCTCCGGGAAGGTGGATGTGACGATGAGAGAAAACTCCAGTAAAATTGCAGATGTAAGTGGAAGTATCGATTTTGGAAAATGTTGGCAACACGTTGTTTATGTCCGACGTGGAACTAGATCTTTATTGTACATCAATGGTGTATTAAAAGACGAAGCTTCTGCCATCTCAAGAATCGATTTGACCAACTCAGCAGAATTGAAAATCGCAGACGGACCTTGTGTCGGAACAACTGATTTGAGATACGCAGGTTATTTAGATGAAATTAGAATTTATGATCGTGCAGTTACGGAAGAAGTGATTGAGATCCTTAGCTATTATCCTGATAATATTGCAACAATGGATACACTTGTATACCTCGGAAATTCAGTAGATGTACGCCTGACTGAAACATGTGCAGATGATTTTCTTTGGGATCCGGCAGATAATATTTCAGATCCAACAAATCCAACACCAAACATCACACCAACAGAAACGACCCTTTATACGTTAAGTTTTATAGACGACGAGTGTATTGGTTTTGATACCCTTAAAATCACAGTAATCGATCCAGCAGATTTAGATTGCACAAACATTTACATGCCAAACGCATTTACTCCGAATGATGATGGTAAAAATGATGGATATGGTGTTAGTAATCCTTATGCAATCGTCAACATGACATCTTTAGAGATATTTGATCGATGGGGAAGTAAGGTATATGAAACAGATGAAGTATTTGACAAATGGGATGGAAGCTTTAAATCAAAAAAGGTCAATCCCGGTGTTTATCTATATAGAGTAGTCTGGGAATGTAATGGAAACGAACTGATTGATGTTGGAAGTTTAACTGTAATTAGGTAGATAGAGACTAACAAAAGTTAAATCCTATACAAGACCATTAAATTAGCTAGTCCATAAGCGTACCTTTTTTTAATTTAAAACGTCTAAAATTAAATGTTTTGACATCCAAAAACAGCTTTAAAAAAATTGTAATGAACTTATCCTTATTTAAATTTTCTTTTTTCACATTGGCTTTTGCCTTGATTTTCGCTTCATGTAAATCGGATGCAACAAGCGCTGACAAAAGTGTTTCTTTGGCTTCTGCAAAAAAGACCGCAAATACAAGCGCGGAGACATCAGCATCCTTAACAGATGAAGTAAAAGCTACCAAGAAATCGGACGAACTATTAGAAATTTATGTCAGTCCTGACGAAGAAACTGAAGCTGCAAAAGAAAAAGCTTTGGAAGCTATCAGTAGAAAAAAAGAAATCGCTAAGTCGGAGAATAAATCTAATACTGAAACACCTAAATCAGTAAAGACAAAAGCGCCAGTAAAAAAACCCGCGATAAATCAAACGCCGAAAGTAGAATCGCCTGTCGTTGATGAGGAGCCAAAATTAGCGCCTACAAAAATTTCTTTTGATAATAAAGTCCATGAGTACGGTATGATTATGCAAGGTGATAAGGTTAGCCACAAGTTTTCTTTTACTAACACAGGAAGTGCAGATCTTGTTATATCAGATGTGTCAGCTAGTTGTGGATGTACTAAACCAAGTTATCCATTCATCCCAATAGCACCAGGTGAAAAAGGTTACATAGGTGTCAACTTCGATAGTAAAGGAAAATTGGGAAGACAAAAACCAAGCGTTACCGTTGTATCCAATGCAGGTACCACCAAATTATACCTGGAAGGTTTTGTGGATGCAGAACGTGCTAAACAACCTGAACCTGATGCACCTAAAGTCGAAATTATTGATGACGAGCAAATGGATAAGTTGAAAGAGGAAGCACTGAAAACAGCACCGAAAGAGGAAGAAGGTGGCCTATAATCTCTACAAAATACACTATTAAAAATATAAATAAATCGAGATCGTTTCAAAACAGAAACGGTCTCTTTTTATTTTGGGCATTTTGCAATTGTTGAGTATATCGATATTTTGGAGTTCAATCTGTATAACTGCTGGATTTCGATATGGCCTCTTTATTTGTTCAAATTGTATTGTATTATTTGATTTACATTAGATGGCGAATATTTAATATCTTTACTGAAGTTACACTCATAACATATCATGCAAGACTTGCAAATTCTTCTAGACAGAACCACTCAGCTTTATAAAAATAGAAAGTTGGAAAGTGCATCGTTGCTTGCCAAAAGAGTAAATGAATTGGCAAATACCAATAAGAATGTATATGCCATTATCCATTCCAATTTATTACTCGGTAAAATCCATGGAACCATCGGAACTTTTAGTGGTGATATAGAAAAGCAAAAAGAAGCACTTACTTATCTAAACAAAGCAACCTCCTTTGAGAGCGAATTTTTGAAAAATGGAGTAGGGACCTATCTTGATATCGCTTTTGGTAAAATTTTTCAGAATCTTGGAGAATTTGAAAAATCAAAATCTTTTCTAGAAAAAGCAGTCAAACATGCAGTAACTTCCAAAGACTTGGATGGCTCAGTGAAAGCATATTGTGCATTGGCCAATTACTATATCCAACAAGTTGCTTACGAAGAGGCGAGTCAATCAATTGAATTGGCAAGCGCATTACTAACTAATATAGCAGAGGAAGAAAAGCCATTGCTTTTTATGGAAGTCTATCATTTGCTTGCCAAAGTTTATTTCAAAAAGCAGCAATATCAAAAGATTCCTGAGATAAGTGAGAAGGTGCTAAAATGGAGTCGTCAGTCTGGTGATATCACAAAGGAACTGACAGCTTTAAACAATTTGGCGATTTACAATGCTGATCAATCCAGTTACAAATCTGCAATGGAATATCTTTTGCAAGCATTGGATAAGTCTGAAGAAATTGGGTTTCGCCAAAATATCGCTCAAAGTCATATCAATATTGGAACCATCTATGCTCAGTTGTACAATTACAATGATGCCTTGCAACGGTATGTAAAAGTGATCGATGAATTTGAAGATGTATTGAAACTAAGTGATCAATTTGCACTTAACAACAATATTGGTAACATTAATTACACGATTGAGCAATTTGATGAAGCCAATCAATATTTTGAGAAAGCATTAGAAGTTGCCAAGAAAACAAAAAGAGACTCGATGCTCGCTTTGGCATTGACACAATTAAGTCGAGTCAAAACTGCAGAGCGGAAATATAGTGCTGCACTTCAATTGGCCAATGAAGCACAATTATTATTGGGCAAATTGGGAGATGTTAATGGGAAGCAACTTAATTTGATCAATCTTGCGAATATTCATTTTCATTTGAATGATTACCCAAACGCGTTGGAATTGGTAGACAAAGGAATCTCCGCCTCCAAAAATCAAAAAGATGAAACTAGTGAAATCGATGGCTACGAATTGACGGCAAGGATTTATGAGAAAATGGAAGATTATGAAAAGGCTTTTGCTTTCCAAAAAATATTTACTGAAGCCAAACAGAAATTTACCATCATCCAAAGAAATCGGCAGGTACTTGATTTGGATATCAAGTATGCGATGCGAGAAAAGCAAAAAGAAATTGCACAATTGATAAAAGAAAATGAGTATCAAGCTTTACTATTGGAAAAGCAAGATCAGATCCAAAAACAAAATGATGAACTCAAACAATTTGCTTACGTAGTTTCCCATGATTTAAAAGAACCACTTCGGATGATTGGGAGTTTTTCTCAATTGATTCATCGGCAATATGAGGGAGAGAAATCAGAAAAAACAGATCAGTATTTCGGCTACGTCCAAGACGGCGTGCATCGCATGAATCATCTGTTAGATGCATTGTTGCGATATTCAACCATTGGTGGGTACACCTTGAAATTAGACAGTGTCGATCTCAATGAAACAATGGAAATTGTTGAGTCCAGTTTGAAATTATTGATACAAGACACTGATACCAATTTAATCATTGAAAAACTACCAATCGTCACCGGCTCTTCCACTTTGCTGACTCAATTATTTCAGAACCTTATCAGCAATGCGATTAAATTTCAGAAGACTGATTTGGCACCCATCATCAAGATAAGCGCAATTCCCAACGAAGACAAAATGGAAATCATTGTTGCCGACAATGGTATCGGTATCGCTAAGCAACATCTTGAACAAATCTTTGTCATCTTTTCAAGACTGCATTCTCGAGAAGCGTATGAAGGAACAGGTGTAGGACTCGCCATCTGCCAAAAAATAGTTCAGAAAATGGGTGGTCAAATTTGGGTAGAATCTGAAGTTGGGGTAGGGACTGAATTCCATTTTACATTACCAATTGGGACCGAGTAATTTTAGTTCTCAACCCTTATTAAGCTCTAAACAAAAATTTCGGTTTGAACTTTGATTTTGGTCAAGCCCTTTTATAGGCAAGCTGTTCAATCAGCTGAGTAAGTTATTTTAGTACTTTTTTTCTTCTAAGAATACTTTTGTTCGTCTATTGACCCAAAGTGGGTCAAGCTTATATCTTGGAGGTATCGCCCCAAGTATTTCACGAATACTCGTCCAGCCCTGAAGAGGCGAAGCAGCAATTTAAACAATTCATTCTCTTTAAATCGAAGTATTTCCACCCAACCCTTAATTTCCGACAATTCTTTAATATCTTGTGTATCACTATCCTAAAGAAAATAATATATCAAAAGGATAACAAAAAACACCCCTGAATTCCTTTTCAATAATTACTTAAAAAAATTACTATGTCAAATTTAATGAATGAAGTTGCTAGACATCTAAATGATGATGTTATTATCCAGTTGTCTAAACAAATTGGTGCTCAAGATCCAAATCAAGTAAAGAAAGCAGCTGGAATTATCAGTGAGTTATTGCTAGAGGCAATTCAGAAAAATGCAACGAGCCAACAAAATGGTGGCGGCCTTTTTGGCGCATTGAAAAAAGATCACGATGGGGGTATCCTTGGAGATTTAATGAATGTGATTGCAGGAAAAAAACAAGTCAATAATCAAAGTACTATGAATGGTGCAGGAATTGTAAATCATTTGTTGGGCAAACAACAATTGGAAGCCGCTCAAGTAATCGGTCAGATGAGTGGTTTAGATCTTTTTAAGTCGGGTGTTTTGATGCAACTACTGGCTCCAGTCATAATGGGAGTTGTAGGTCAAAAAAGAAAGACCGGTGGATTGGATCTAAGTGGGTTGGCACAAATCTTACTAGGAGGTAGACAACAGCAACAACAACGAGCACCACAAGGTGGTTTAGGCGGTGGGCTTTTAGGAAAATTAATAGACAGAGATGGTGATGGAAATATGATGGATGACCTTTTAAATATGGGGATGAACATCTTGAAAAAATAATTAGTTACCAATTTACTAATCTTAAAGTTTTATAAAAGGCACCACTTTGTTGGCGCCTTTTTTTGTAGCTAAAATTTATATATCTTGAATTTATGATGGTCGCAAAAAATCTGTAGCTATTAAAAACGAAATACAAAATGAAAAACGATTTTCCAATCCTGGAATCAGAAAGAATAACGCTACGACAATTCACAGATTCAGATTTAGAAAACGTTTATAGTGGGCTCTCTCATCCGGAGGTGATAAAATACTATGGAGTCAGTTACGATACATTGGAAGCAACAAAAGAACAGATGAAATGGTTTGCAGATTTGGAAGCCAATGAAAAAGGAATTTGGTGGGCAGCTTGTTTGAAAACCAATGGAAGGTTTATCGGTGGAGGTGGCTTGAATGATCTGAGCAAAGAACATAGAAAAGCCGAGATCGGTTTTTGGTTGTTACCAGAATATTGGGGCAATGGATTTATGGGAGAGGCGATGCCGTTGATTCTAAACTACGCTTTCGATACCATTGGATTGCACCGGATTGAAGGATATGTGGATACTGAAAATCAGAATTGTAAAAAGGCGCTCTCAAAACTCAACTTCAATTTTGAAGGAACCATGAAAGATTGCGAAATCAAAAATGGCAAATTTGTTAGTGTAGATATCTATGCAAAATTCGCTGAAAGATGACAAAAAAAA
>CALFWW010000266.1 GCA_937928575.1 uncultured Saprospiraceae bacterium
GTCTTAAAGTGCCCCAGTACGGTCTCTCACCTGCAAGTAAACAAAAGCCAAAAAAGTAATCGCACCAGAAATAAAATAAGCCATTGGAAAATTAGCAGGATCATTCGCATAAAACCAAGCGGATAAAATCGCACCCATTCCAATACCGATTTCCAAAGCGATGTAGACGGTTGCCATTGCTCTTCCTCTCTTCTCTTCAGGACTGACATCAATGACCCATGCAAATACAGCTGGGGAAGCGACGCCCGCAGAAAATCCAACACAGGCACTGGCCATCATCAATGTAACTGCGCTATTCGCCAATCCCATAAAAATCAGGGATACAGATAACATTACTATTGCGTATTTAATAACGATGATGCGTCCATATTTGTCAGAAGCCTTTCCAGCAACCAACCGGGATAAAATGGAGAAAACCGTAAGACTAGTAAAAAGTAATCCTTTATTTTCTAAGCCTAAATATTCCGATTGATCTGGTGAGATGGTTAGCAATACCCCATAGCACAAGTAGGTGAATAAGGTAACGATTGCAACTGGGATCGCCGTTTTTTCAATGATTTCATGACGACCAATTTTTAAAAGAGAAAGGGTAAATTTTTGAGGGTGCTCTAGCGTCTCTTTAAGTCCAAATAAAATTCCAATAGAAATAAAAGCAAGGAACGAAGAAACATAAAAGAGTATATCTATCGAATAAAGATTAGCTAAATAACTACCAAACGGTGGAAACATGGAAGCCCCTAAATTCATGCTGATACCAAGAATTCCCATTCCTTCACCACGTCGATGAGCAGGTAAAATATCGGCTGCATATGCAACAGAAGCAGTTGGTTTGAAACCGGTAGAAAATCCATGTAAAAAACGGAGGAATAAAAAACCAGAGACTGTCATTAAGATAGGATATAACACACTACACACTACACACACCAATGTGCCAATAATCATGACCGGAATTCTCCCAATCGTGTCTGTCAGCTTTCCGCTAAAAGGTCTAGACAATCCAGCGGATAAGGTAAAGAGTGCAATGATTAATCCTTTATAATCTTCTCCACCTAGCTTGGTCAAAAAGGAAGGCAGTTCAGGAATCATCATATTGAAACTACCCGCAAATAAAACATGGCTGAGGCAAAGGAGAATAAAGGAAGAGGTATAAAGGGACTTTGAAGTTTCAGCCATTCAACATGCTTAAAAAACAACAACCTGACAGAGTCATTAAAATCTGCCAGGTTGTTGAAAAATTATTTCAAATATATTGTTACAATAATTTTTTCAATTGAGCTTCCAAATCATTTCTTGGATTAACCGCAGCAATCTTGCCATCACGATCAATCAAGAAAGTTTTTGGAATAGACGAAACACCATACTCACGAGCAGCCCCTGATTCCCATTTTTTCAAATCACTAACATGGTAATTCCAAATTAAGTTATCTTTTGCAATGGCATCTGTCCATCTCTTTTTCTGATTCTTCATTTGCTGTTCGATTTGCTCAGGAGATTTGAAACGAGCTTTGGTACGAGAATCCATCCCATCTAAAGAGACACTATAAACTGTGAATCCTTGATCTTTATATTTCTTGTAAGTTTCAACTACATGCGGGTTGGCTCTGCGACAAGGACCACACCAGCTTGCCCAAAAATCAATCAAAACGATTTTTCCTTTTAGATCAGATAATGCATATTCTTTTCCAGAAGGAGAAGGTAGCTTTATATCTGGAGCTGGTTGACCGACTTTGATTTTATTTCTGGCAGCGTTTTGTGCAATTTGACCTGCTAGTTGACCAGCAAATGCAGTGTATTCTTTGGTGTAAGAGGTACCTGGAAATTTTGCTTCCAATTTTTTCACCAAATTATTGTGGATGCCCACATGGCTTTGATCAGATCTCAATAGAGTGGAAGCCAAGAGGGTTGCCGATACAATATTGTTAGAGTTTTGGATTTTATTGGTAGCTGCTTTCATGTCTTTGTTGGCTACAAATTCGCTCATGATAGAAACAAATTCATTAGCATCAGCAGACCCTTTTATCTGTGCGTCAAATTTTGTGATCGTATTTAAATCCGTATTTATTTCCACTCCTTTTTCAGTCCCGTTTAGAGGAAAGGCGATATTCTTGGCACCAATTCTCAATCTATAAATACCTGGATCAAAATTACCATCAACTGGAATGTGGAATTTTCCATTCGCATCAATATCCGTTTTACCTAACACTTGGTTGGCGTTATTCAATGAAGTTTTATCAAAGAATATTTGCATATTGGATGCATTGGCAATCGTACCACTGATACCTGGCAAACTTGCTGCACTTCCGCTTCCTTCACCACCTCCACAACTGACTGTAAATGTAGCCAGCGCTATAAAAACTAAAAACGTAAGTAAATTTTTCATGTTTAAAATTTTAGGAATTATCTATTGTATTCTTTTTTCAATAGCAGTATCGTATAAAGTTTTCCATTCCATGATATCACCAAATTCCCTATCATCCACTTTAATGGCACCTGATGTTACTTTTCCAAGTTTTGAAACGGATGTACCATTACTATTTACAAAATTAAGGAATTCTTGTTCATTTTCAAGCGTCATTGACACGACAACTCGACTTTGACTTTCTCCAAACAAAAAGGCATCTTTACGGAAATTACTGTTCATTTGAATTTCAAACCCAAAGTTATTAAACATTGCGCTTTCAATCAAGCAAGTAAATAGGCCTCCTTCCGAAATGTCGTGTGCAGATTTAACTAATTTTTTCGAAATTAATTGTGTTACAAATTGCTGCATTTCAAATTCTTCCTCCATATCAAAATGAGGACAAGGAGAATGATGAATGTCATGTATCGTCCTCAAATATTCACTACTATTGATATCATCTTTCGAATTTCCAATCAAATAAATAACCTGACCTGCATCTTTAAAGTCCAGTGTCATTTGATTCTCCAGTTTTTCCAATAAACCTAACATTCCAATGGTCGGTGTTGGATAAACAGGAACAGTTTTTCCATCGATTGTGGATTGGTTGTAAAAACTAACATTACCGCCAGTGACCGGTGTTTCAAATTTCCGACAAGCTGCACCCATTCCTTTGATCGCTTCTGTAAATTGGTAGTATGCTTCTGGATTATATGGATTTCCGAAATTCAGACAATTGGTAATAGCAGTTGGGATGGCACCAGAACACACGATGTTTCTGGCAGCTTCTGCCACCGCAATCATGGTTCCTTTGTATGGATCCGCGTAGACATAGGCGGAGTTGCAATCCGTCGTCAATGCAAGTGCCTTGTTGGTTCCTTTCACTCTTACCAATGCCGCATCAGATGGGCTATTCGTGCCCATGGTGTTGACCCGAACCATAGAATCATATTGCTCATAGATCATTTTCTTGGAAGCGATATTTGGTGCGCTAATTATTTTCTTGGCAACGTCTAAAAGATCAGAAGGGACCGGTACTTTTGATAATTGAAAAGCTTCTACTTGATCCATGTATTTTGGACGTGCAGTTTCTCTGACATAGACGGGTGCTCCACCTCCCAAGACCAGCGGCTCAGCGGGTACATCTGCGACCAACTCCGCACCTTCAAAAAATTGTAGTCTTCCAGTATCTGTAACTTCACCAATCAATTCACATTCCAAGTCCCATTTGTCGAAAACTTGGTAGAGTAGTGCTTCTTGGCCTTTTTTTCCAACAATCAACATCCGTTCTTGACTTTCGGAAAGCAAAATCTCAAATGGTTTCATGTTGGCTTGTCGCGTTGGCACTTTATCCAATTGGATACGCATTCCAGTGTTGCTTTTGGCACTCATTTCGGAAGTCGAACAAGTAATCCCTGCTGCACCCATATCTTGCATACCCACAACAGCTCCAGTTTGAATCGCTTCTAGAGATGCTTCCAGTAATAATTTTTCTTGAAACGGATCTCCAACTTGCACGGCAGGTAAATCTTCTGCCGAATCTTCACTCAAATCTGCTGAAGCAAAGGTGGCTCCATGGATTCCATCTTTACCCGTAGCAGATCCTACGATGAAAACTGGATTGCCCGGTCCATCAGCCACTGCCGACATGGTTTCGCCGACTTTCACGATACCAGCGGACATAGCATTGACCAAAATATTTTGATTGTAACAATCATTGAAGTAAACTTCTCCACCGACAGTTGGTACACCAAAGCAGTTGCCGTAATCCCCGATACCACTAACCACTCCTTTCATTAAATGCTGGGTGTGCTTGGAATCAATGTTTCCAAATCTCAGAGAGTTGAGTGCGGCAATAGGTCTTGCCCCCATCGTGAAGATATCTCTGTGAATTCCTCCAACACCAGTGGCAGCTCCTTGATAAGGTTCCAACGCGGATGGATGGTTGTGTGATTCAATTTTGAAAGCACATGCGAGTCCATCACCGATATCTATGAGTCCGGCATTTTCTTCACCTGCTTCAACTAAAAGTTTAGCACCTTCACGAGGTAGTGTTTTTAATTGTAAAATTGAATTTTTGTAGGAACAATGCTCGGACCACATCACAGAAAAAATACTGAGTTCTGTGAAATTAGGTTGCCGACCCATTATTTGGATAATTTTCTCAAATTCCTCCTTGTTAAGACCCAAGTTCTTGGCAGTCTCTAAGGTAATTGCTGGCTCCGTTAATTGCATTTGGAAGTGGCGGTTGTTTAGCTTGCCGCAAAGATAGTATTTTTGGACTTTTAGCAGATTAGATAGGTATACAATTTCAGATGAATTGAAAATTGTTTGCTATAAAAAAGCTAGCCGAATTTAAAACATACAATTAATCCCAAAGAATAAAACCAAATAAATCCAAAGTAAATCAAGGAAGTGCCAATAAACGGTTAACAATCTAAGTTTCATTCGTTTCTCTGGATCTGAAAAGTAAACCATTACACTTACAGGTTCTTTCATTCTTTTTTTGGCAGCAATCCAAAAGAAAATGAGAAAAGGTAATCCTGCAATCACGTGGACGAAATGTAAGCCGGAGATCACGTATAAATATCCTGCTGTATTGCTGTAATCAATTGGTATTTGGTTACTGAATAATTCTGCCCAAGCAAACATTTGTGCAATCAAAAAAATGAAAGTCAAAACAATTGTGTATAACAATGCATTTTGGTAACCGACTGTGTTGTCTTCGAGATACGCTTTTTTAGCTAAATACAAAGTATATCCTGAAGCGATCAAGATGAAAGTGTTTACATAAAATAAATAAGGAAGTTGAATTGCCGGTATCCCATTTTGAAAACGTGTATAAATGTAAGCGGCCGAAAAAGCAAGAAATAATGCAGTGATACTGGCAAGCACCAACGTGATGACAATATTGTAGGGGTGGTATCTTAAGGTTGCGGGGTCTCTATATTTGGAAGCGTTCGACATATTCGTATTTTATGGTCTCATTAAAAGTAATAGAATTAAAGAAGAAGTGTTCAATGAAAAGCATAAAAAAAGCTGTGCCAACTAAATGACACAGCTTATATAATTCAAAAAATGAATTTTATTAAAATAATTTGATGAGTCGCATTATTTATTCAACATTACTTTCTTTGAAGCAACCCCATTTTCAGTGTATACTTTGATTATGTACATTCCAGATGACTGTCCATTTAAAGAAAGTTCATATTGTGCAGTGTTGACACTATTAATTGAAGAAATTAATTTTCCATCGATATTATAAATCTCAATTTGGTCAATCATTTCTTGTCCAGTAACGTTTACTGTCAAATTCCCTGAGGTAGGATTTGGTAAAACTGCTACAGAATTCGGATCCAATTGTTGTTCCTTAACAGATACGGTACCACAACCAAGATCAAGTGTTTCACAAGCTCTAGGAATAACATAATCCATTATTTTAGCAATATTTCCACGTGCCTTTTCAGGAGACATACCTTCATTCAATAACAATCCATTTGCGTGGAAGCTAGTTGCTCCTGTTGGATCAGTTGGGTGCGGACATTGACTCCAGGTTAGTCCCATGCAAGGAGAACCAGCAGGAGTTGCTGCATTTTCATCCCACCAATTTATTACAACTCCTTCATCGAAGTTGTTAGAGTTGTTGGGGCTTTTCCAAGAGTAAGAACCTTCATAATAAGGATGACCAGCAGTGGAGGCGTTTGTCATTGCTTCCTGAGTAACTGCATCATTTAAGTTTAAATCTTTCCATGGTTGGTTGATACCATTTGCTTCTTGTACTGCACCAATTTGTTGTAGCCCTTGTACTTGTACAATCGGGTCACCAGTTGTTGGAACAATCAAAACTGCATCATCGTAAGGTGCAAAAATATCATCGATAGACTGGACAGAAATAATTGGAACTGTTTGATCTTCCAACCAACTAATGTCTCCTAATGCACCGCCCACGTTGACCGTCAATTGAAATTCACTCGAATAATTAACGTGATTTGCGATATTGGTGGTATCACCTGCTGGCAATCCAAATGCAGCATCTGGTGTTGCAGTCGTAACTTTTCCTTCAATATCACCGTGATAAGCTTCTACTACCATAGGTGTTTCAGGAGTTCCATCCATGTCTACATCTAATAGGAATTTACCAGTTGGGTTGGAAGCCAATGGAATTTCATTATAGAAAGAAAGTGCGTTGACACCTAGTACCAAGTATCCACCGGTACCGTTGCCCCACATCGTGATTTTTGAATCATCAATGCCGTAAGGATTACCATCTTCAGCGACGGTTTTCTTCATATATCTGATTGCAGTACGTCCATCTTGGAGACCGCGATAAGCTGCTTGTATTAGACCAAGCGCTCTTTCTGGTTGCGTTTCTGCAAGTGGATTCCAACCTAAACGATATTCAACAGCGGCAGCTACAAATCCTCTTCTAGCTAATTGTGAACAAATTTCGATTACAGAGTTATCCGCTTTTGATCCAGCAATTTGAGCATTAGTGATTGGAGGTAAAAAATTTCCTGTGTGAAAAACAAGAACTAAAGGTCGATTGGTTTCAGTATCACCAGTCGGCTCATAAATATCCATTTTTAGCGATTGTGTTACTGCTTCACCGACTAGTGGGACAAAAAGTACGGTTGCATTTTGACCATAAGTTACATCAGAAGATACGGTAACGTCAGTAAACACTTCCTCTAAATATCTACCTTCTTGCGCAAAAGAGACAAAGCTCATTGTCACAAAAAGAAGGAGAAGAAGTTGAGTAAAAATTTTTTTCATAATTCAAATTTTGTTTAAAAATGTAAGTGTATTGTTGTGTAAAGCTCTTATAGTGAGCTATTTTGGTTCGTAAGTCAAAGTAATATAACCTAAACGTCCAATACGTGGACCACCATAAGTTTGAAAGCTTTGATTGTTTAGTAAATTGGATGCACCGATTTTAAGTGTTGTTTTGATCTTTTGGAATTTGTAATTGACCTGTGCATCTAGCATATCGTAGGTCGGCACCAATCCTGTAAATTGAGGAGACCCTTCAAAAAGAAATCCTTCTATCCATTTGTAGTTAACATTAAAACCTAAATTTTTACCATTTCCAATTAGGCCAAGATTTCGACCACCAAACCCGATATTAAATTTGTGCTCTGGGGTATTAAAAGCTGGAATAATTGGGTCGTCGGGAAATGCTTTGTTTAGTTTGTTAAATGAATAATTTCCAAATATTCGATAATTTGAGTTTAAAAAATAATTGAGACCGATTGAAAACCCTTGAGTTGTGACCGTGTTGTTAGAATTAGCTGCATATCGCAACGCTTGTATTCTTTGTATGGTTATCGGACCCGCAGAATTGTCGTACTGCAAATCAACTCCAATTCTAAATCCTAAGAAATCATCATAAACACTAAAATAATATCCAGCGTCAATAAATAGTTTTTCAAATAAAGAAGTTCTATATCCGACTTCAAAAGTCTTCACTTTTTCAGGTCTTACTGCATCTATGTTGAAACTATCTAATTCACTTGCCAGTTGAGTAGCAAAAAAATCACCTACCGATTCTACGGTTACGAGATTTTCAACTCCATTTAAATTTCCAGCTAAGATTGCCGGCCCAACATTTAGATAAAGATATTGATCCGTTAGCGTAGGGTTGCGAATTGCAGAACTGAAAGAGAATCTGAATAAATTACTATCATCAGGTGTAATAACAATAGAAGCAGCAGGAGAAACCAATAAGTCAAAATTTTGATTTTTATCCAATCTCACGGTTCCGGACAATTTTACTTTATCGTTCGCAGAACTTTTTTCAATACCTGCATAAACACCTACCTCGCTGTTCGTAATGGCATTACCTATGGAATCTTGAAATACAGTACCTTTTGATTTTGGCGTGTACATTCTACCATTTGCTCCAACTGTGATTTTATCGGTCCAAAGTGGATTAAATACATATTCTCCATGTACATGGTAAAGCGCAGAATTATCAAAAAATCGGGTTCCTCCTTCTTCATTTCTTAAAGTGCCTGTGATTCGATTAAATTCCGCTTCAAACTCAGGAGTACCTGGTGCAAAAAACGGTGTTGCCAAAGAATTCGGGTTTTGAGGACCTCCGTCCGCATAGGCAGCCGCTTGATTGTGCCACTGAGTTAGCAAGGCGTTGTTGTCAATCTGCCATTGTAATGCGCCTTCTGAGTCGAAAGAAGTAACAGGTAATCCAGTGTCAGGATCAATACTAACTTCAAGTTTTGGATAATCACTATCTTGTATTAATGGTACAATTTCACTTTGCCAATAATCCGCATAATCAATTGACCACTCTTGATTATCTTTTGAATTTTCTTGCAATTTTAGTGCAGTAAAATAGGGGTCATAGGATTCGCCAGCACCTGTTTGCGTATTATAGGCTCTTAAAAAATATTTATTTCTTTTTCTAAATTCTATTCTATTTTGCAAAAAAGTAATCCCTTTTAAACTAAAACGATTGTCCCCTTGATAAACAGTAGTTCCTGATCCAAAATTTGAAGATAAAATCAATTCTGGTGATTCACTTTCCAAGACTGGTTTCGTTCTTAAATGTATGGCTGCATTTGCTTTGTAATTTCTGGTATCATAATCTACAAGGTCGACTTCTTCATATCCAGTACGATGCCATTGCCCCAACAAGCCAACAGGATCACTCAATGGTAAATCGGAAAAATCATTTCTTCTCTGAAATTCATCTCCATATATATTGACCCCGTCCCAGCGACCTGGCGCACCGATTTCAGTATTGGTCTCATACACTGGGTCAAAATTATTTGCTTCCCAATCATCAGCTCTCAAATGAAATAAGTTGACTTTGTAAGCTAAGAAATCGTCACCTTCTTTATTTTTAAAAGAATCTCCATATCGCAAAGCTGCATTTAATAAATTACGTTCTCCTACTTTGACACTTGCAGATAATCCTTTGTGGTAAAAAGGATTTTTTGTTTCCATAGAGACCACCCCATTAAATGCGTTTGGTCCAAAGAATGCAGAACTAGCACCTACTACAATATCGACTTTTACAACATCCAATTCTGAAGCTCCAAGGAAATTACCCAAAGAAAAATTCAAACCAGGAGCTTGATTATCAACGCCATCAATTATTTGTAAGGATCGTACTGGACTTGTACTATTGAATCCACGTGTGTTGATTACTTTAAATCCGAGACTTGATGCGGTTAAGTCTACACCTTTTAAGGCACCTAACCCGTCATAAAAGTTTTCTGATGGTGTATCTTTGATTGCTTTGATGTCTAGTGATTCGACTGTAAGCGGAGCAGATTTTGCTTTTTCATCTGGTCCTCTACTGATCACTTCCACTTCAACTAGATTTACGGGATCTTCACCCAATTTTAAAACTTGTTTTTCTTCTGTTTCAATTACAAAATCTTTTGGTTCATATCCGATATACGAAACAGTAACAGTGACTGGAAGATTAGGCACGTCCATTTGAAATGAACCATCAAAATCTGTCGTGGTTCCTTTGTCAGTATCCTTCAACAAAATAGTAGCACCAATTAGTGCTTCATTGTTTGAAATATCCAAAATTTCTCCGTTGATGGTCTGTGCATCAAGTGGGAGATGGAAGAATGAAAAGACTAAGAATAGCGAGATGTAAATTAATTTATTCATGAAGCTGTGTCTATTTTATAAAACGGACTTTAAATTAAATATTTTTAGAAAAAGACTAGTTAAATGAATACAATGATTTGCAGAATTATTGATTGATTTTCAAGCAAATACGATACATTATTTTTTACATATCCTGTCTTTCCACTTGTGTCTAATATCCGACGAATATTAAATTAAAGTGTTTAGAGGACATGACCATTCACGTCTATACTTACCAATTGACCTAATTTATAAAAATCAAACAAACGTAAGTCAGGATTCCCACTTTTCAATTTTCTTAATAATTGCTTTTTTCTGGGTGCAAAAATTCTCAATAGGCCTTTTTTCATTCCAGGTTTATTTAGCCGGTTGAAGGTTTTTAATAAACGGGTTTCGATTCCTTTTTCTTGATTATGTAAGTGCAAAAGTGTCTCAAGTGATTTGTGAGTTTTGTCAATAAAATCATCAAAAGTATCTAATCCATCATGTTGAATAGGATTGTCAATATGAAGTATTGAAAAATCTCTTCTGCCTAATTCCAGTCCAAATAAAGTATCCTCATGACCATATTGATGAATGTCAGCATCAAATTTAATCTGCTGAAAAACCGATTTCTGAATACAAAAACTCATTGTGTTGAATGCGTTGAATGGATTTTTATTCCGCTTTGCTGCAGTCATCACTTCTCGTTTTCGTCCGTAATACCATCGAAAAAATAACTGGGAAGGAGGAGGTTCCTCGGCATAAGTAATCCCACCCACTACGACATCACTTTCGAAGGAAGCGTCCAGGTAGCTTTTGACGAAATCTGGTTTGATGATAGAGATATCGCAATCCAAGAAAATCAAAGTGCTGTAATCCGCAGCTTCTGCGAGAAGGTTTCTTATTTTCGCTCGACCTACATTTTCAGAGAGAATTTCATAGTGGACCCGAGGTAATTTTCCAATAGCTTTATTCACCTCCTGAAACATTGGCTGCGAATTGTCATCTATTAAAAAGATCTCATAATTGATACCCAATTCAATACACTGATGATTCAAATCCTCGACGAGACGATTGATATTGTAATTGTATATCGGAATGAGGATTGAGAGCATAAAGGTCTTTTAAATAGGACCGCAAATTTAAATAAAAGAAATTGACTTTCCCTCAAAACTGAATGAACACAAACATTGTTATATTTGCGATGGTTCATTTTCTACACATTTTCAAGTACTTACAATGACAGCTGCCGCTAAAATTCAGTTTCTTCTCAATGATGCTCAACTTAAACCATCATTAAAAGCAATTGCTCAAAAAGTAATTGATAATGAGCGACTTACAGTTGAGGAAGGTGTATTACTTTTTGAAGAAGCGAATTTGGGCTATCTTGGCATATTAGCTAATCATATCCGCGAGTCTAAACATGGAGACCGCACTTATTTTAATAGAAATTTTCACGTAGAACCAACGAATATCTGCCTTTACACTTGTACTTTTTGCTCTTATTCCAGATTAATCAAAAAAAGAGAGGAAGGATGGGAATACTCATTGGAAGAAATCATGGATATCATTAAAACCTATGATGATCAACCAGTGACAGAAGTACATATTGTCGGAGGTGTTTTACCCCAATATGACTTGAAGTTTTACAGTGATTTGTTTCAAGCAATCCGAAAGCATCGTCCTGAACTGCATATTAAAGCATTGACACCAGTTGAGTACCACTACATTTTCAAAAAAGCAAAAGTCAGCTACGCAGCGGGAATGAAATTAATGTTGGAAGCAGGATTGGATTCTATGCCAGGAGGAGGTGCTGAAATATTTGATGAGGCAATTAGAAAAGAAATTGCGGGAGGAAAATGTAGTGCCGATGAATGGTTGCAAATTCATGAAGAATGGCACAATCTCGGAAAACGTAGTAATGCCACTATGCTGTATGGGCATGTCGAATCATTTGCACATCGAATTGATCATTTAGATCGATTGAGAAATTTACAAGATAAAACCGGTGGCTTCCAAACTTTTATTCCATTGAAATTCAGAAATAAAGGAAATCAGATGTCGCATGTGGAAGAGAGTACGGTAGTTGAAGATTTGAGAAATTATGCGATTAGTAGAATCTATCTCGACAATTTCGATCATATCAAAGCCTACTGGCCGATGATTGGTAGAGAAACTGCTCAGTTGTCGCTTGCATATGGGGTCGATGATATTGATGGTACGATTGATGATACCACCAAAATATATTCTATGGCAGGATCTGAAGAGCAATCTCCAGCACTAAGTACAATGGATATAACAAACCTTATACGTAACGTGCAACGACAACCAATTGAAAGGGATACCTTATACAACGTGGTAAAAGATTATACCGATCATATTTTTGAAGAGGAAGAAGTTTATAAAGGATATGTGTCTTTACCAGTTGTAAATAAATAATATGCTGATATACTTTGTGCGTCATGGAGAAACGGAATACAATAAAAAACGAATTGTGCAAGGAAGCGGAATCGATTCATCTTTGAATGCAACAGGTCGAGCTCAAGCAAGTGCATTGTTTGAAAAATATAAAGATGTTCCCATTGAGTTGGTTTATACTTCGAAACTAAAACGAACTCAACAAACTGGACAACATTTCATCAACTTACCACTCCCGCACATTGCAACTGCAGATCTCAACGAAATTAATTGGGGTGTACATGAAGGACAGGAAAGTACCCCTTTCATGATCAACGCATACAAAGACTTGATCAATAAGTGGGGGAATGATGAATTTGATGCAAGATTGGAAGAAGGAGAAAGTGCTAATGAGTTACAAGACAGACTCTTCAATTTTCTAGATGAACTAAAATCGAAGACAGAAAAAACCATCATCGTATTCACACACGGACGCACCTTAAGATGTTTAATGTGTTTGATAGAAGGGAAACATTTGCGAGAAATGGAAAATTATGAACACCATAATACGGGTGTTTTTTTGGTGAAATTTGAAGATGAAAAATTTGAAGTTTTGATGAAAAACGATACTAGCCATTTGTCCTAAACGAGAAAAGAAAAATGGATAAAGTAAAAATTACAGCAGTAAGTTATTTGAATACAAAACCACTTTTGTATGGGCTATTACAAAGTGAGCTTGCTGATCAGATTGAGCTTTCTCTGGACATCCCTTCTGCCTGCGCTCAAAAATTATTGAATCAAGAAGCGGATCTCGGACTGGTACCTGTGGCGATACTTCCTGAATTAAAAACTCCTCATATCATTTCTGATTTCTGTATTGGAACAGACGGCACCGTTGCGACCGTTTGCTTATTTTCTCATTGTCCGGTCGAAGAGATTGAAACATTATATTTGGATTATCATTCTAGGACTTCAGTGGAATTAACAAAAATTTTGTTAAAAAATCATTGGCAGGTTAATCCAAAGTTGATTGCCGCGAAACCTGGTTATGAGCAAGAAATTAAAGGAAAAACTGCTGGTTTAATTATAGGAGATAGAGCGATGGGTCTACACAAAACATACCCATATTGTTACGATTTAGGTCAAGCTTGGAAAGATTATTGCGGTTTACCATTTGTCTTTGCTTTATGGGTGAGTAACAAACCTTTAGCAACAGACTTTGTAAAAGCATTTAATCAAGCATTGAAATCTGGCATAGAGGGAATCCCACAATTGTCTTTTTTGATTCCTTCTCCGAATCCTGATTTCGATTTGCGAAATTATTTTGATCATCACATCAACTACCATTTTGAAAGCAAAAAGAAAGCAGCATTGACGCTTTTCTTAAATGAGATGAATCATGTCATTCAACCAACTTTAAAAGAATCCTTGCAAATAGTTTAATATCTCAATATTATTTCTTGAGTGAAAAAACGTTGTATGTGTCGTAATTTAAAATGTTGGTCTTTTTTGATGATTCCTATACTGGTACTTTCATGTGACAGGCCAATCTCTCCTTACAAAATGGAATTACAAGACAACGAAATTGCATGCCTTATCAATCAAGAATTATTTAATAGTGAATTGGTTTTTGCGACGCTAAAAAAATTTGATGGCTATTATCAACTTGAACTAGATGCTTTTAAAGAAAATAATTCAATTCATTGTTCCATTATTTCCGATGATGATAAATTTGTAGGCACTTATTATTTCGACAAAAAATCTTTCAACGGAGTTTCTTATTCCAGCAATAATCTCAAATATCTTGCAGGTCAGGATGAAGGAAATAAATTGTATGGTTCGCACTATTGCGAAGCCCCAAGTGGACAAGTGGAAATCACCAATTTTGATCCAAAAGAAAAGGTCTTTAGTGGCTTTATTCATGCAAAAATTTGTTTTGAAGATGAAGAAAAGGAGACGATTGATAATCTGATCGTATCTGAATGTAGATTTTACAACATTGTCTTTCAGTTAGTTAGCAATTAATTAGATATGTTAACTATTAATCATATGTTAAAAAACTTAATTCAGATACATGTTTGTTGCAAATTCCATCAAAAGGCATTAAAATTGCACTACAATACAAAATTACTTATCACAAATAATAGTTTTTGTTGTTGTTCCATCCTTTAGGAAGTCCGACAACTTATGATAAGACAACAAATTATAATCGAGCCTTCTCTTCCTGAGAAGGTTTTTTTTTACGCTTTTTTGAAATTAATTGAACTGAAATTAGGAATGAAAATTAGAAATTTAAATTTCTAATGTTGCTATATTGTATTCACATTCGTGACCTGGAATGCTTCTAATAGGTATTCAGATCTTGATTCGCTTCAATTGACTGCTTATCACAATGTTGGTATCCTGCCAATTGGAATGATGGAATGATGTAGTCGTGGTTCCTTCAATCGCAACTAATGATATCTCAAAACATTTTCCAAAATGAAGCATTGAAGTAAACTTTATTTTGCGGAAAACGCCACAAACTGCTGAAATGTAAAACTAATGTCAGAAATAAAATTAAGTCCAGAAGAACTCTCAAGATATAGCCGACACATCGCTATTCCTGAGTTTAATATCGAAGGGCAAAAGAAATTGAAGGCAGCTCGTGTATTGGTTGTTGGGTCAGGAGGGCTAGGAAGTCCAGTGCTTTTATATTTGGCGGCAGCTGGAGTAGGTCATATTGGAATTGTTGACTTCGATGTAGTAGATGATTCTAATTTGCAACGACAGGTATTATTTACAGTCGAAGATATTGGAAAATCAAAAGCAGTAACTGCCCAAAAACGATTATCGGCACTCAATCCGCATATTGATATTAAAGTTTACAACATACGACTTACAAAAGACAATGCCCTAGCGATTATCAAAGATTATGATGTCGTCGCGGATGGAACGGATAATTTTCCAACCCGATACTTGGTCAATGATGCTTGTGTATTGTTGGGTAAAACCAATGTCTACGCCTCTATTTTTCAGTTTGAAGGTCAAGTATCGGTGTTTAATTACGAAGATGAAAATGGAGTAGTCGGTCCTAATTACCGAGACTTATTTCCAAAACCACCGCCCGCTGGTTTGGTTCCCAATTGTTCTGAAGGTGGTGTGTTAGGTGTGTTGCCTGGAATTATCGGTTCGTTACAAGCCAATGAGGTGATTAAAGTCATAACCGGTGTTGGCGAAACTTTAAGCGGTCGGTTATTTCTATTCGATGCCGCAGCATTTTCTACGAGAATTTTAAAAGTTGTAAAAAATCCTGCCACCAAAATTGAAGCACTCATTGACTACGAACAGTTTTGTGGAATCAGTGAAGTGGAAGAGAAAGCGATCAAGGAAATCTCCGTTAAAGAATTTAAAAACTGGCAGGACAACAAAGAAGACTTTCAATTGGTCGATGTTCGCGAACCTTATGAATTCGAGATGGCAAATTTGTCTGGAGAATTAATTCCACTAGGCGAAGTATTGAAAAATATAGATAAATTCTCCAAAGACAAAAAAGTAGTCATTCATTGTCGGAGTGGAAAACGAAGTGCAGATGCGATCCGTGAATTAGAAAATTTGTATCCATTTGAAAACCTGTATAATTTAAAAGGTGGGATTTTGTCGTACTCAGATGAAATTGATAACTCGATTCCTAAATACTGATAGAGAAAGAATCAATTTTGTTATAAGTTTTGTTAATTAAGAAAAAGGTACTGCGAAAGTGGTGCCTTTTTTATACGCTAAATTTTCTAAATTCTAAACTTCTTTCTCCCTATCTTGTTAATACATAATACAAATCAAGAATAAAAAAAATGGAAGTAGCAACAATAGGAGGAGGTTGTTTTTGGTGTACAGAAGCAGTCTATCAAGAATTAAATGGTGTCGAAAAAGTCGTATCCGGCTATGCAGGTGGGCATGTACCCAATCCAACCTACGAGCAGATATGTACCAAAACCACTGGACATGCAGAGGTGATCCAAATAACTTATGATCCCGAAATTATTCCATACGAAGAAATATTGTTAGTTTTCTTTAGAACACATGACCCAACAACACCAAATCAACAAGGTGGTGACAAAGGACCACAATACCGTTCCACCATTATGTACACGAGTGGGGACCAAAAGGCGGTTGCAGAAAAAACAATCAAAGTTTTGACAGATTTAAAGGTCTTTCAAGCACCTATTGTGACGGAAGTCGTACCAATAGATGTATTTTATCCGGCTGAAGATTATCATCAAAATTATTATAAAAGAACAGGAAGTAAAAACCCGTATTGTACTTTTGTGATTGACCCGAAGTTGAAAAAATTTCGAGCGGAGTTTGAGGAGCAACTAAAAAATTAAGAGTATAATTTCCGTAATACAGCCTGTTAGGTTTGAGCCAAGCTATAGCAATGCAAAACCTAACAGATCTCTTACGCCCATAAACTTAAAATGTAAATTCGACTCCGCCTAGTAGCAAATTTGTTTAATTAAAAAATCTGGAAACTAATGATTTGATAGTTGCTTATTCAGAGGATATGACTTTGGGGGATATTGCTTCCTAAAGCGAATTAAAATTTAAAATAGGAGCTCATACGTGAGTACACGAGTTAACGTATGAGGTCTTATTTTCAATTTTAATTTTTCAATTTTCAATTTGTTTCCAGTTCCGCACTCTTCTTCCGACTCACCAATTCATTCAAAATAAATTCCCTTCCATCCAGGATATTGACGGAACTCACTTTCTTTAATTGAAAATCTTTGAAGATTGTTTTTTCCTTTGCTTGCACATCTTTGGTCCAACCTTTTCTTGCACCCGTATCAAATCTGTAATTGGCCAAATAGTAGAAATCTGCATCATATTTTTCTTTGAACTCCATCAACTTTCCAGGTTTTTTCAACAAACTCTCGGTTTGAATCACTTTGAATTTACCATGAAGCGGGTTGATGATTTTGGCAGCGTCACCAAATCGATTGTAAATAAACACCGCATTTTTATTGTTGATTTCTTTTATTTGATAGACCACTTCTTGATGATCCTTTTCATAATACTTCATACCCATATTAATTCCAACAATAGACACCACGGATAAAATAGGCATTGAATATTCTAACAAACTCATCCGGAAAATCCGATCAGAATTCTGTATAGCTGAACCATAAATGATTGCCATGATAGGTATCAATGGAACAAAAAATCGGGGCGATAGCATTATTGTTTTCAAATCACCAAGTGGTGTGGGGTTGTACCCATAGATTAAGTGAAACACAAAATATAGAATCGCGGTTAATTGAAAAAGTCTGTATTTTTTATTTCTGATGTTAAAAATAAAATAGAGTCCCAGCGGGAAAAAGAAAATGAAAACAATACTGTAAATGGGTAAGTTACCCCATACATGATTAAAAGAAAATCTCCCCGGATTTTGAATTAAAAACAAAGGATTCCCATAGACCAGATCCGAGGACTGCAATCTCGGTAAAAGACCTAGTAAAAAACCAGGGATTAATGAAAATATAAAACTTGGATTTTTAAATAATGGACCGATTAGCAGAATTGCAAAAAGCAGAATATTCGTTTCTCGAAACCAGATAGAGAGGCCTGCCAGAAAACTAACAATCAGCATCTTTACATTCCTATTTTTAAAATCACTTAAATAAATAAAAGTGAATAAACTGCAAATAAGTAGACTTGGCATCTCAGGCATCAAAGTACGACTCATCAATACGGCTGGAAAAAAGAAAAAACAGAGTAGGGAGGCGAATACAGGAAGTTTATTTTTCTTTAGTGTTTTCCAAATCAAATAATAACTAGCCAATAGACACACTGCACCTATTGAAAAGATACTTTTCTTTCCAAAAAATATAATAAAGGAAGCCACCAAAAAGGAAGTCCCTAGTGGATAATTAAACTGAATATTGTTGAAACGAGTTCCCTTTAGAAAATTGTAGTCACTTAAATCTTTGAATTGTTCAGTTAAATCAAATGCACGATTTAAGTAGCTAATCTCGGCGTGCATAAAAATATGCTTTGGGAAAAATATGGCAAATAAAAGCAAGTAGAAAAAACCTAAAAGCAAATATTTGTTTTCTAAAAATTCAGGAGCTCTCTTTTTCCGTTTTACTGGATGGATAAGCGGACCCATAGTATGTATAGTGTTATAATTTATTTATCAAAAGCTATTGACCTGCAGCTTTCTTCATATTTTTCTCTTTCATTCTAGCGTTTTCAATCTGTTTTCTTTTGTCAACATTTGAAGGTCCAGGTTTTGCCGGTTTGGCAACTGCACCCATGTTTTTTGGAACTGCTTTTTTGTTAACTAAAACGGAAATTGTATTCATATCAAAATATTCTTTTGAGGTATAAATATATCCATCGAAAGGACCAATTTTTCCCCAAGAGTTTTTGACAACATAATATTCGTTTCCAGATTGATCTTTGGATTTTCCAATTATTTGCATTAAGTGATCGTCTGTTAACTCGTAAGTGTCAAATTCATTTTGTCTCATTTCTTCAGTCACTTTCATTTGATCATGTGGTTTGCTGAAAAAATTATTCATATCACTTTTGGTCGTTTCAGCAGTTTCATTTGCAGGAAGAATGGCTAAACCTTGTTGGGCAGAAAACCCTCTTTCGCTAACATCACAATCCCATGCCACCGTATAACCTTTGCTTAGCGCATTGTCAACAATATTTGATAATTGATTTAATTTGACATTGTAAAATCTTCCATCGGAAAAATTATCTGGAACTTCCAACACAAATTGACTGCCAAATGGGTGGTGCAAAAAGGAAGCGTAAGAAACATAATTACTTGCATTGAGATTTAAATACTGCTTTGCAAATGATTTAGGAGAATACGAGGTGCCTTCATAATCAAATGTTTCCAACGGACGGCCCATATGCTTTTCCATGATCCCTTCAAATTGTGCTTTCCAATCAGCAGGAACTGATTTATCTTTGATACACTTATCTAAAAAGGAAAGCAATTCTTTTTCCAATGCTGTGTGATTGAAACTTCCCTTCTCATCTTTTTTTCCGACAAACGCAGATTCAGGAACTGCTCCATGTTCTTTTAACACATTAATTACGTCATGGCTAAGACTACCTTGACTGAAATTGACTTTACCTTGATATCTTAAATATTTTTGAGCTTTTGCCAGATAGGTATGCCATACTGGAAACATATCAGAGAGGTCAATAACTTTTCCTTTTTCTTTAGCAACTTCCGATTCCAAAAACGAGACCGTTGAGAAGCTCCAACAAGTTCCGGTCTGACCTTGACTTTTTACATCAGAACATGAAATGCTGTTGACGGGAGTAAACCGATAGCTATCTTTTGAAACGGTTTGAGCCTTTAAACTTATACATAATATAAATGCAGCAAAGGTGAAAATAGATCTATTCATGAGTAGTTGCTTTTTTTAAATTAACAATTTTATCTGGGGCAAAATTTTCGGTGTGGAGTGGGAATTTACAGACCATCCTCTCAATAAAGATGTAGCACAACGGTACAACGATTGCAAGGATTCTCAGCCATTTCAAATTGGATAGATTGAAATCTTCTGAGTATGAAAATACGAAAAAAACAATTAAACCAACTGCTAGAAGGTACCCAAATACCCTAAATACAGTACTATTATACTTCGAATTTGCCAATCTTTTGATGAATCCGTGAAATTTTGGACTTGTAGATTTCATTATCTCATATCTATCGGCAGTTCCATTGTGAAATAGTGAAATCACATTCCAATTTATGTTTATATAATTGGCAATCAAAAATAAGGTGGTGAAAACCAACGCAGTCATATAAACCAACATATGTAACGAATTGGGTAATTCAAATCCTTGTGTTGCAAACCAACCAACAAAATAACTACGAAGCAATAATAAGATAGCAAAGGTCAGAACCAAAATTAGGACAAATATGATGACCAAATTTGTAAACAAAAACCAACTCAGTCTCTTATGCTTATAGCCTAATTGCAATAATAATTTGATGTCTTCACTTGATCTAGATATAATCAATTGGAAATTTAAAATAAAGACTAATACTGACAGTAAAGTAATCAACATACCGATACCGCCAATAATAGAAATCACTATTCTCAACAACGTACTTACTTGTTCGCCAATTAATCTACCACTACTGACTTCATATCCATTGTCTTCAATAAATGCTGCCACTTCTTTCGTGTGCGTATTGTCAACTTTCATAATCACACGTGAAGGTTTATCAATAGCTCCTTTTCCAAACTTATTGTTAGCATAAGTCATGAAATTTTCAGGTACCAAAATGGAATTGATTCGATCGGAAAAGCCAGCGATTCTTCCTTGAAAAACTTGCTTGTTTGGCGACCTACCGACATTGATATCAAGTGTAACTCGTTTGATGGTACTTTGAGTAAATTGGGGTAGACCCTGAGAAGGTGCAAACCCAAAATTATAAAGTGCTAAATAATCTTTTGAAATAATCATCGGAAGATCATTTTGACCAGGTTCCCACTTAAAATCATCTGTTGGAATATCTAGAAACTCATTGGGTACCGCCTCAAAAAATAACTCGGTATAAAATCCTAATAAAGAACTTGAGGCACTCACTTTAAATTTATTGGAAACAAATGGAGCCACAGCATCGACATAATCCAATTTTTTTATTTCTTCAAAATCATCTTTAGTGAAAAAAGATTTGGCACCTAATGTATTGAACAAACTTACTTGCTTGTTGATTTGCACATATTGACCAGAACCGTCCGTATTGCCATCTACCAGCTCATTCATATCTAAATAAAGCTGTAATGAAATCAATAGAAGGAATAGTCCGATGAAACTACCAATGGAAGCCCCTATGATTTGCCATTTACTCTTGCCCTCCCATATCAACTTTCGTAGGATTGGGACACCAAAAGAACCTGATTTTTTTTTATTAGCTATTGTGCTCAAAAATTGGTTACAATGAGATGACTTAAAGATCAATTCTGTGCAAAAATACTATCTTTGGCGCATGAATGAAAAAATTATCATTTTAGATTTCGGTTCTCAATATACTCAACTGATTGCTAGGCGCGTACGTGAATTAAACGTCTACTGTGAAATCCGCCCATTCAATAAAATTCCTGCAATTACTCCCAATATTAAGGCAGTTATCCTATCTGGCAGTCCTTGTTCTGTTACCGATGAAAAAAAATTAACAACAGATCTGGATAAATTAGTGAATAAAGTACCATTATTAGGTATTTGTTATGGAGCTCAATATTTAGCAGATCATTATGGAGGAATTGTGGCGAGCTCTGAAAAGAGAGAATATGGAAAAGCGGTTCTGACAAAGGTAGATCAAGCAGAAGACTTTCTTTTTAATATAAACACGGATTCCCAAGTCTGGATGTCTCATGGAGATACCATTTTGGAATTGCCACAAGCGTTTGAAATAATCGCCTCCACAGAACAAGTCGAGGTAGCAGCCTTCAGAGCAAGCAATAGCAGTTTTGAAAAACCAGTATATGGAATTCAATTTCACCCAGAAGTGACTCATTCTGAAGATGGAAAAGAATTATTGAAAAATTTTCTGGTTGGAATTGCAGGATGTAGTTGCCAGTGGACGCCTTCTACCTTTGTAAATGACACGGTTGCAGAATTAAGAGAAAAAATTGGTGGAGATAAAGTGCTCATGGGATTGTCGGGTGGAGTAGATTCTACGGTTGGTGCGATGCTTTTACATCGCGCGATTGGAAAAAATCTGCATTGTTTTTTTATTGATAATGGGTTGCTCCGAAAAGATGAGTACGAACATGTGCTGAAATCCTATGAAGGAATGGGACTCAACGTAACTGGTGTGGATGCCAAATCTGCATTTTTAGATGAACTGAATGGAGTCTCTGATCCTGAAGAAAAAAGAAAAATCATCGGTCGTGTTTTTATAGAAGTTTTTCAAAAGGAAGCAGCGCAATATCCTGATATCAAATGGTTAGGACAAGGAACCATATACCCTGATGTTATTGAATCTGTTTCTGTTCATGGACCTTCTGTCACGATCAAATCGCATCACAATGTGGGTGGTCTCCCCGATACTTTGAATTTGAAAATTGTTGAACCGCTGCGAATGCTATTTAAAGATGAAGTGCGTAAGATAGGTGCAGAGCTAGACATAGCAAAGTCCATATTGGGGCGTCATCCATTCCCAGGTCCAGGATTAGCAATTCGTATTTTAGGGGAAATTACTAATGAGAAAGTAGCATTACTTCAAAAAGCAGATGCTATATTTATAGATGCGCTCAAAAAACATGACCTTTATGATTCCGTATGGCAAGCGGCCGCCATTCTTTTACCCGTACAATCTGTTGGGGTAATGGGTGATGAGCGAACTTATGAGAAAACACTTGTTTTGAGAGCCGTCAACTCAGTTGATGGAATGACAGCAGAATGGAGTCGATTACCGCATGATTTCTTAGCCGCTGTCTCCAGTGAAATCATTAATAACGTCAAAGGAATAAACAGAGTAGTCTATGATATCAGCACCAAACCACCAGCAACTATTGAATGGGAGTAAATTGTTATTATTTCTATTAGTCGCACTAGTTTTTACATCTTGTGACCCCACCAAAAAGATAAAATCTACTTCCAACCCTACGACCAATAGTGAAATTATTAAGAGTAGAACGAAGAAAAATCAATCAACTGGAAAGATAGAAATCGTAACCGAAGTGACCGGTAAAATGGATACCATTAATTGGAAACGAGACAATTCAATTCCTCCGATTACTTCAAATCCTGAAGACTACACTAAAAAAGAAGAAGTTGCAGAACCAACTGCTCCTGTCAATGATGGGAAGTTAGGAGAGTCGGTCCAGCTTGGCAAATACAAAATTGCAGTGCTGCTTCCCTTCAACGCACAGAAATATAATAATACTAGCTCGATTCCAAAAAGTGCACAATCTGTTTTAGATTTTTATGGAGGAATGAAAATGGCGGTTGATCAACTTCAATATGAGAATGTAAATATCTCTATTTCTGTTTTGGATACTCAAAAATCAGAAGATGTAACAAAGTCCTTACTAAATAGATCTGAATTGATAAACGCAGATGTAATCATCGGGCCCACTAAAAAGAAAACGGTTTCTGCGGTACGAAAATTTGCGCTCCAAAATAAAAAGACAATGATATCGCCCGTTTATCCGTCGGGTACTTTGGCGACCAATAATCCTTTCTTTGTACAAGTGAGTCCTTCGTTAGTGTCTCATTGTCAGGCGATTACGCAGCATGTCAGAAAGACATATGACGCCGGTCAGATCGTATTGATAGCAAAAGAAGGGACGGAAACGAAGCGTTTTAAGTATTTCCAAAGTGCGAATAAGAATATCCAAGGCGCAACTGAAGGAGGGCGTTTCAAGGAATATCCAATACAAAGTGATTTAGCTGATTTTGATGAAATTAATTTTGACGAACTCATTTTACCAGCAGAAACAACCGTATTTATTATCCCATCTTGGTCGGATGAAAAATTTATCAATAATTTTTTAAGAATGGTCAGTATTGCCAAAGGACAAAATGAAGTAGTAGTCTACGGAATGCCACAATGGATCGATTTCAATAATGTTGATTTCGATTACTACCGCCGATTGAATGTGCATGTAAGTAGTAGTACCTTTATTGATAAATATTCCGTTGGGGCCAAAGATTTCCGTAGAGATTTTTTCAATAAATATGGAAGCATTCCGTTGGATGATGCTTTCAAAGGATACGATATTTTACTTTATACAGGAAGGATGTTGAAGAAACATGGCAACAAATTCCAACAATACTTAGACAAAGAAGAAGAGCAATATAATCACACTAAATTTTCATTTGAAACTGTCACCAAAACAAAGCGTGCTCCTGAAGATTACAGCATCAATAAATTTGAAAACAAATACGTCAACATCTTAAAATTTGAAGACTATCAATTTAAATTAGCCAAGTAGATCGAACCCTGAAAGGGTGATGTATCAACGAGCAACGTAATTCATTGCGTTGCGGTCATAAAAAACAAAAATTGACACCAAAAAGAACAGAAAAATTTCAAAATGTAATCAAACAAAGCCAAGGCAACATCACCGTCGTCCTGGAAAATGTCCACGATACTCATAACATTGGTGCGGTTCTCCGTTCTGCAGATTCAATAGGTATTAGAGAAATTTACGTCGTCTATACCGAAGAAAGACACAGTCGAGATTACTTAAAATTGGGAAAACGGACCTCAGGAGGGACTCGAAAATGGGTAAAAGTCAATTACTACAATGATATAGATGCTTGCTACAAAGCAGTAAAAAGTAAATACAACCTAGTCCTCGGTACTTACCTGAAAGATGATGGAACTTCGACCTCGATGTTTGATCTGGACTTGACCCAATCCATCGCAATTGTTTTTGGAAATGAAGCAAAAGGGTTGACCCAAAAGTCAATTGATTATTGTGATGGCAATTTTATCATCCCGCAAGTTGGGATGGTGACTAGTCTCAATATTTCAGTCGCCTGCGCAGTGACATTATACGAAGCATTTCGACAAAGATTATCCAAGAATTTTTATCAGGAGAATCCGACGTTATCAGCACATGATATAGCTGAATTGGAGGAAAAATTCGAAGTCAATAATAAGATCCATATGAGCACGTGGAGAGCCAAACGAATAGAATAATCAAACCATTTTCCTTTAATTCATTATCTTGTATTGGCTAAGAATTAGGTTTGCTTGAAGCAGCAATGTCTAATACGCTGATAATGTTTCGTTTATAAACGTATTATTAAATGTTTAAAAATGTGGAAAACGTTTTGCTCAAATAGAAATATTTTTCTAGCCTTTTCCCTATTTTCGCATCCGTTACAGACATACCTACAGGATAAGATTGCATACTTGCTAATGAGAAAGCCGCTTGCTAACATCCTGACTAACAGACCACTAGAACACTAAAATGAGATTAAAAAGTCTTGAAATAAAGGGATTTAAGAGTTTTGCCAACCAAACTGTAATCAACTTCAACGAAGATGTAATTGGTGTCGTAGGTCCAAACGGATCTGGAAAATCCAATATCGTCGATGCGATCCGATGGGTTTTGGGAGAGCAGAAAAGTAAAGAATTACGTTTGGATAAAATGACTAGTGTCATTTTCAATGGTACGAGTAAGCGTAAAAAAAGCGCGCAAGCTTCTGTTTCATTGACTTTCGATAATGACAAAGGTCTCTTACCTTCCGAGTATACCGAAGTTAGTATTGGTCGTGTTTTATATCAATCCGGTGATAGTGAATATCGCTTGAATGGGGTAACCTGTAGATTGAAGGATGTTCGTTCGCTATTTTTAGATACCGGAATCGGTTCCAATTCTTATGCAATTATTGCACTCGGAATGGTGGATGATATTTTGGCGGATAAAAATAATGCACGTCGACGCATGTTTGAGCAAGCTGCTGGTATTTCCAAGTACAAGCAAAGAAAACATGAAACACTCAACAAACTAAATGCGACAACAGAAGATCTGGATCGTATTGAAGATTTGCTTTTTGAAATCGATAACAATTTAAAAGAACTTGAAAAGCAAGCAAGAAGAGCAAAGCGGTTTTATGAGCTCAAAGAAAAATATAAAGTTTCCAGTATTGAGCTGGCAAAAATTCAATTAGGATCATTCAAAGGAGAACATCAAACGATCACCCAAGATTTATCCAAGCACGAAGATGAGTATCGCCAAAGCGAAAATGACGTGTTAGAATTGGAGCAGAAATTGGAACAAGTCCGTAAAGATCATTTAGATCAAGAAAAAGCGCTTTCGCAAAAACAAAAAGTGTTGCAGGAATTGGTGGGTGAATTGCGAACCATGGAAGGTAACAAAAACATGTTTGCTCAAAGGATTGAATTCATCGAGGAAAATAAAGTAAGATTGACCGATCAAATTGCCAATCTGAAAGTTAGAATTGGTGAATTGTCTGAAGAGTTAACTAATTATAACAATAATTTGACGAGTTCCATCGAAAAAGAGAATCAGTTGAGTGAGCAAATGGATTTTGCTCAGGCCGAACTCGATGAAATTTCAGTGAACCACAACTCCTTGAAAGAAAAGTTGGATGAGATCATGAAAGATCAACAGCAACTTGAAAAGGAAGTATATGAATTAGAGAAGCAAAAAGCGGTCAATCAAAGTCAAATCCAAAACTACAGTCTGGTACTTGAAAAAAGTACGGTAGATATCACATCCAGGGAATCTGCAATAGCTGAAGTAGTTTCCAGACTAGCAACGGTAAACATCGATCACGATAATAAACAAGCGCGTGTAGATGAATTGTTGAAAAATGAGACCAATCGTAAAATTCAACTAGAAGAAAAGGAAGGTCAACAAGAAAAACTCCGTGTTCAAATTGCAGAAACCAATCGTAAATTGGATGCCAAACAAAATGAGTATAAGTTGACCAAAAGTATGATTGATAATTTGGAAGGATTTCCGGAGTCAATCAAATATTTGAATAATAACAGAGATTGGAATGCATCTGCCAATTTGTTGTCCGATGTCATTTACTGTAAAGAGGAAAATAGAGTAGCTATTGAAAGTTACTTAGAGCCTTATCTCAACTATTACGTGGTCGAGAATCATCAAGAAGCAATACGTGCAATTGAATTGTTGGGAAGTAATCAAAAAGGGAAGGCTAACTTCTTCATTTTGGATGCAATCAAAGAACAAAATTATTATTCTTCACAAGTATTTGGAACAAAGCGTGCACTAGATGTTGTAGAATCAGATCCAAAATATAGAAAACTAGTCAATCACCTTTTGAGAGGTGTTTTGGTGACCAATACAGATGATATCAATTCCATTAATTTGAAAGACCACATGGTGTTGTTGTCTCCAAATGGGAAGTTTATCAAAGGTAAATACACCTTATCTGGTGGTTCGATTGGATTGTTTGAAGGGAAGAAAATTGGTCGTAAAAAGAACTTGGAAATCTTATCTCAAGAAATCAAAGAATTGCAAGCGACCAATGAAAGATTAGATAATGAGATGCACCAAGTGACTAAAGAATTAGAGGACCTAAAATCTCAAATTTCGGAACAAGAATTAGAAGCGGAACGTCTTCAATTAGCCGAACTGGTTGCACTCAAAGTTTCGATGTCTACCAAAATCGACAATTTCAAATCTTTCCTTTATGAATCGACGGAAAAGAAGACAGATGCGGAAGGTCAGATCATGCAATTGCAAGAAACCAATAAGACCATTGATACGAGTTTGATTGAGAAAAATAATTTGGCAGAAACGGCAAGAACGAGTATCACCGATACGGATGAGTCTTTCAAATTAATCGCCTCTAAATTGAGTGATGCCTTGGCCAATCACAATCAAGCAAAAATCAATTTCATCCAACAACAAAGTCAAGTTCAGACTTACAAACAAGAGCTTCAATTCAAGGAAAATCGACTGAAAGAATTCACCGATCAAATGACTTCCAATGAGCAAGAATTAAAAGATTCTGATTTAGAATTGGAAAAAATCAAGGTGGATGTTGAAGCATTAGAGCAAAAGTTGGTAGATCAATATCGCATCAAAGAAGAAGAGCAAAAGTCTCTGACAGAAGACGAGCAAAGATACTTCAAAGAGCGTGAAACAATCGGTGATACAGAAGAAGCATTGAAACAGGCTAACAAAAAAATGTTGGCAAAACAACAATATATTACCGAGTTGAAAGACAACTTCAATGAGTTGAAATTAAACTTGAGTTCTATCGGTGAACGTTTGAAAATCGAATTCAACTTGACCTTGGAAGAAGTGATGGATAGCGAACCAGCAGATGCCAATGTTGACATTCTCGCTTTAAATGAGCAGGTAGAAAAATGGAAAAAGCGACTGGACAATTATGGGGAAATTAACCCAATGGCGATGGAAGCTTTTGATGAAATGAAGGAGCGTCATGATACGATTACGGGCCAAAGAGATGACATCTTAGAAGCGAAAGCAGACTTGTTGGAAACGATCAAAGAAATAGAAACAACTGCGACCGAGCACTTCCTAAAAGCATTCAATCAGGTCCGTGCAGATTTCAAAGAGGTATTCAAAACACTATTTAGCCAAAATGATGATTGCGACATTTTCTTAGTTGATGAAACCAATCCTTTAGAATCTCAAATCGATATCACCGCTAAACCAAAAGGTAAGCGACCACAATCGATCAACCAGTTATCGGGTGGTGAAAAAACATTGACTGCAACTGCATTGTTATTTTCACTCTACTTATTGAAGCCAGCACCATTCTGTATTTTTGATGAGGTCGATGCACCGCTTGATGATGCGAATATTGATAAGTTCTGTAACATTATCCGTAAATTTTCAGCGCGTTCTCAGTTTATTATTGTCACGCACAATAAGCAGACGATGGCCGCTGTAGATATTATATATGGTGTGTACATGGCGGAGCAAGGAGTGTCTAATGTGAGTGCTGTTGACTTTAGGCAGTTGAAGCATAATGCTACGTTGGAGACGTTGGCTGATGGTGGGCAGTAGGGGGGAATTTTTAATCTATTTATTGGTAGTTTAGAACGTTTGATACTTATTCTTTTGCAGCAATTTTCTCTGCTAACCAGTTCTTACTGGCGATACCTCCTTCAGCATTGTTGAATTCATCTCTCAATTTTGCTAATCCTTTTTGATCACCGTCTATTAATTTTGTGAGCTTCTTTGTAAATTTAATTAAGTCTAAAAATTCTTTCTTTTTTTCCTTGGCAATACTTTTATTTCGGTTTATAAATGCTCTAAAACTATCAAACAAAGAATATAAAGGGTCAAGTTCCTCCATTTCATAATAAGTAGCTAATAACAGTGTTTTAGAATTCAAGTTATAGAAAACATCTTCATATTCTACTTCTTGTAACAAAGAAATTACATCTTCATATTTTTTCTGATAAAAATACAATTGAGCTAAATTGTATCTAACAGTGTTTTCTCTTGAAGATTCGGGTAACTTTGATTGGAATTCAGAAATAAATCTTTCAGCCCATTCATATTTACCGAGTCTATTAGCCATAACGATTGCGTTTTTAAATGCCCATGTTGGAATCTCTACTGAATATAGAATGTTTCTATCCACCAAGTATTGATGTAAATCAAAGTATTCTTGTAAAAACTTTTGTTTCCCCCTATTTATATGCCTTATGCAAACATTCAAAGTATAGAACGATAATTCTTCTGCATCTTTCACGGGGAATTCATGAATAAACTTTTGTAGTTTATCTTTTAACATATGATAATGTTCTTCATTATCGGATTCAATAAGAGTTAAATACATTTGATAATAAATGGCTATTTGGGCTACATCTTCATAATTATATTTCTTAATGTGCTCAATAATTTCATCAATGAAAAGCATTTTATATTGATGGGAAACAACATACTGTTGATTTAGAATTGCGCAGTAATATTTCAATTTCTCAGCAAGGTAAAAAGCATCTAAATGTTTTGCTATCTCTTCTACATTATATCTTGATTCTCTAGTATTAAGATCTTGAGCTAATTCAAAATAGTTTTTTTCAATTTGATATTGATAATAAAAATAATTCGCAGGCTTAAAAAATTGTTGGTTAGACAATCTTCTAGCTGTTTTCATGGTCCCATTGTACATCTTTTCAAACTTTCGTTCACCAACCGCTTCAATTAAATAGGTAGCTTGATGGAGCGGGTTTGAATCATAAGTTTGTTGTGCAAGAAAGCCTTCAATGAGTTTTAACAAATCACTTTGTAATTTCCTAAAACGCACATCATCATATACTTTTTTCAATCCTAGTTTTTGCCAAATCACAGTTTTATCTAGCTCTTGGCGATCTTTTTTCGAAGGATCTGTCATTTCTAAAAAAATCTCCAATAAGTCGGTAAGAGCTTCACTTTTATTGAAATATGGCGACTTTACATATTTACGTAAGCGATTTTGCTCATATTTATCAAAGTCTTTAAGAATTGAATATAATTTACTATTGTACATTTAATTAATATTTACTACCTTGCTATACGAAGTTGTATTTAGATAACCTTATATTTTTTACGCATTGTTTTTGAACTTAAGAAAGTATTCTTGCGTTCATTAATATGTGCTATTGTTTGTATTGAAATAAAACTTTTAGTATCAAGTTGGATTTTGTTTTTTTCCCATTTCGAATTATAATCAACCAACTACACATTATTTAATTTGATATTATGTTGAACTTTTTTTCACAAAACTAAGAATTTGGAATAAATATTACGCATTAAGCAATTGTTTTTCAAACAGTTTAGTAAAATTTTATTTTCACTTTTGAGTTAATTTTAGTTCACAACCAAGTTTTATTGTCGTTGTAAAACGGAGTCGATATATGCAATTTGTGTATATAATTTGAGTATCTTTAATACCGATAAATCCTGGATGATGAACTTATCAAATTTTAAAATCAAATCCTCCCTCTTCGCGCTTCTGCTCGGGTTAATACCCTTGTTCAGTTTCGCACAAGACGATTTCTATGAGCGTGTAGAAGTTTTAGTAGGAGAGACCTATGAATATGAGTTCAACTCGTATCCACACTTCCCTCAAATTGTTAACTATCCTTTCCTGAGCTTAAACGGAGTTGCCTCACTTGGTGGCGCCCCTTCTTACATTGGATTCCCTGGTGATAATACGCTGACCTACCAGAGTGATCAAATCGGAATCGATTATTTTACATTGAAATATTATGTTGGAAATTCTCCATTTACGTACGAGGTAATAGAGAAAGGCTTTCAAATGGTGGTTAAACCTTCTATTATTACGCCTGACCCTGATTACTATTTGGCGTTTGAGAATACTGCTGTAGATATGGATGTTTTAGTGAATGATTTTTCAACAGAAAGTTCAATATATATTAGAAGCGTTCCAATAGTTAATAATGGAACCGCTCAAATTTATGGTGAAACCAATGACAAAATAATTTTCACACCTGATGAAGGCTTTACGGGGACTACTTATTTAAACTATTTGGTTTGTGATGAAATAGGTACTTGCGAATTAGGCGAAGTTACTGTTTTTGTAAAACCACAAAATCCTTCAGGAGTTCAAGAAGTACAATTAACAACTGTAAAGAACAAACCTTTAGATGTTTACACTTCTTTGTTTAATGGGTATGAAATAGCTGATCCCGGACATGGTGAGGTTGAAGAAATATCCGAAGGACACATTGTGTATACACCACAAACTGGCTATACAGGAACTGATAATTTTGTCGTTTCATCAAATACTTTTGGTAGCGCACACATTGTTGAATACGAAATCACTATTGTCGATGTTCCAGATGAAAATGAGTTTGCATTTGATGACTACATCTACACAGAGGTTGGACATCTAGTTTTATGTCCCGTTCTTGATAATGACTATGATTTTAGCTTAACAAATCCTGTCGTTACTGAAAATCCAGATAACGGTACTATTGTAGGCAGTCAACAAGGTGGAATTTTGTATAAGCCGTTTGAAGGTTTCGAAGGCAAAGATCAATTTACTTATAGAGTATGTACTCAACCATCTTTTGATTGTGAATTCGCTACCGTTACTATTGAAGTTAGTAACCAACATCCAATTCAAACTACTTTTGAACTAACTACTCCAGTTAATACACCTTTAGTTTTAGAATATGATGCGATAATTGATGCATATAGTTTTCAATTAACTGATAATGCTAATAATGGTTATGTAAATGTATATACAGGAGAGACCGTTTTGAATATTAATGGTCAAGAAATCTTTGCAAAGAACCCACTTTTATATACACCAAATGAATCTTTTGTTGGATTAGATGAATTTGAATTGCTCTACTGTGTTGACTCGGATTGTAGAACAGTTAAGATCAAAGTAGTTGTTACAGATGCATTTGAAGGTGAGAATTTTTGTGTAGGAGATTGTGTTTGGTCAGGTGATACCAATAATGATGGTAGAGTAGACATGAAGGATATTTTACCTTTGGGATTATGCATGGGTGAATTGGGAGTTGAAAGACCTCAAGGTTCAGTTGATTGGTACCCACAATATTCTGGGGAATGGGAAAATGCTTTTGGCTTTGCTCCACCAGTTGATTTAATGTATGTGGACGCAGATGGTGACGGGATTGTTCATTCTGATGATGTTCAAGCAATCGATGATCATTATGGATTATGTCATGACATCACTTCAAGCCGTTCTGTAGCAATCGAAGAGTTATTTGCTCTAAATCAAGTAACTCCAAATCCTGGTCCTGGTGACTTAGTAGAAATAGATATCTTATTAGGATATGATGCTGATTATGCAGCGATTGATAAATATGGAGTGACATTCTCTATTGATTATGTTGCTAGTGCAATTGCAGAAGGATCCTTCCAAGTTACTTTGGACGATGACAGTTGGTTAGCTTATGGTTCTCCAATGTTGAGTCTAGTAAAGGAGCCTAATATTGGTACTGTTGATGTTGGATTGACTAGAACTGATGGACATGCTGTGACTGGTTTTGGTAAGATTGGAAAGATTAGTTTTGTCATTGGTGATGACATCAGTGGTTTCCGTACGCAAGAGTCACCACACATTCCAATCAATATCAGAGCTGGAAATACAATGGAAGGTACTGGTCATTATGTGAAGCTAAATGATCTTGAAATAAAGGTTCCTGTGAATCTAGGATTCGCAACCGACCTAGCAGATGCAAGTCACTTAAATGTATTCCCCAATCCTGCTTCTGAAACAATCAACTTACATCTGAATGGTTTCAATACCATCAAAGAATTCGGTTTGTTTACGATTACTGGACAACAAGTGTATCAATCACAAGGGATTCACGCAAAGCAAGCTCAGCTAAATGTAGCTGAATACGAAAGTGGATTCTACATTGTTAGAGCAATCACAGAAAAAGGAACTATTTCTAAGAAATTGGAAATTACAAGAAGATAAATAAATACTAGTTTTATAAAAATAAGGGCTTTCCGATAATTTCGGAAAGCCCTTGTTTTTTTTGTATTGCTGTGTGTGTAAGAGACCTGTTATACAAATTGTAGTCTAAAAGTGCGGATATATTTGGAAGGAAAATTTTTCGAGATCAAGGCAGAAAACGTAGACATAGCCTTAGTTACGGCGAGCCTGCCTGACTGCGCCAAGCAGACAGGGCTTTCTAACGAAG
>CALFWW010000267.1 GCA_937928575.1 uncultured Saprospiraceae bacterium
AAATAAGTGTTCAACTTTTTTAGTGAAAAGAAAGGACAACGGGCTTTTATCAAATCCTACCGTTTCTTTTGCTTTTGAAAATGCAGTTAGAAAACTAGTACTGAAGAAGCGTTGCACATTGACTACTAAATCATATCGAGTCGACCGGATTTGTTTTAAAATTTGAAATAGATTTTTTGTCTTCTGATTTTTCTTATCCCAAATAAGGACTTCATTAATAAAAGGATGGTCGTCTAGTAATCCTTGATTTCCTTTTCGTAATAAAAAGTCAATCTTCGCTGTTGGATAATGGGCATGCATTTTTTCAACCAATGAAGTCGCCAAGACCACATCGCCAATAAAAGCGGTTTGTATAATGAGTATTTTTTTCAATGGAAACCAAAGAACGCATAGAAACGAAAAAGGGCAAAATATTTTGCCCTTTTTCTTTCTATAAAAATCCGTTTGTTATTATGCTTCTTGTAAAGTATTTTGATATTCGCTGATCAACGATTTTTGTAAATCATGTGGAACCGGATTGAATTCTGCAAAATCCTGACTGAATTTCGCCCTTCCCTGCGTAATGGATCTTAATGTGGAGGAGTATTGATACAATTCAGCTAATGGTACTTTCGCTTTAATTTTTTGATAATGACCATCAGAGTCCATTCCTTGAATGATGGCACGTCTTGTTTGCAAATCACTCATGACATCTCCCATCACATCTCCAGAACACAAAATTTCTAAGTCATAAATCGGTTCCAATAATTGCGGAGCTGCTTGATTGAAAGCGGATTTGAAAACATGAGTCGATGCCAACATAAATGCCATATCATTTGAATCTACCGGATGCATTTTGCCATCATAAACACAAACACGGATATTCTGACAATGTGATCCCGTCAACGGACCTTCTTCCATTTTTGTCATAATTCCTTTTTTGATGGCATTGGAAAATTTGGCATCAATAGATCCACCGATGATACACCAAAGGAAAACTAATTTTCCTCCCCATGGTAATTCTTCCACTTCTTCACTTCGTGGCTTCAATCCTTCTGGTGGTGGCATCCCCTCAAACCAAGGTTCAATAGTCAGATGTACTTCACCAAATTGTCCGGATCCTCCCGATTGTTTTTTGTGTCGGTAATGATCTTTTGCGTGTTTGGTAATCGTCTCCCGATAAGATATTTTTGGTTTGATAAATTCCATGGAAACATTATTCACTTTCTCGACTCGATACTTGATTATGTCCAATTGCAATTGACCTTGCCCATGCAAAATGGTTTGTTTCAAGGTTGCATTTTGTTCGACTTTGAAAGTTGGATCCTCTGCCTGAATTTGATTCAAGGCTTTGATCAATTTTTCCATTTCCGCTTTACTAGGTGGATTGACAGCTGTACGGATTCTTGGATTTGGAAATTCAATTGGTTTTATTTTTCGATCTACTCCTTTTGAATTCAGGGTTTCATTGAAGTTGGTGTTTTTTAATTTTACGGTTACACCAATATCTCCTGCGTGCAAAACATCAACGGCAGATCTCGTTTTTCCATTGGCTACAAAAATCTGATTGAATCTTTCTGATCCCTGATTAGTAGCATTGACCAAATCATCACCAGCTTTCAAAGAACCGGAATACACTTTGAAATAAGTTACTTTTCCAACTTGTGGTTCTGTCAATGTTTTAAAAATAAAGACACTTGTACGATCGCTCGAATCACTTGCTAAGGTGCTACCATCTTCCAATTCAACGGGTGCACGTTCATCAGGAGAAGGACCAATATCATTTAAGAAACCCATGATCCGACCGCTTCCCATATTCCGTTCAGCACTACAACAAAATACGGGCAAGATATCTTGATTGGCCAAAGCAATTTTTAATCCTTTGGTTAATTCTTCTTCGGTAAGGGTTCCTGCCTCAAAATATTTTTCCATCAAGCCTTCATCATTTTCTGCAGCTGCTTCTACCAATGCATTGTGCATGGCTTTTGCGCGTTCCATTTCTGATTCGGGTATTGGTTGTTTTTCTGGCTTACCGCCACCATCTGGGAAGTGATAAACGATCATTCGAAGTGCATCTACTATGGTATTAAAACCAATACCTTGATTCAAAGGATATTGAAACGGAATTACTTTGTTACCGAATCGGTTGATTGCTTGTTCGAGTGTACTGTCATAATCTGCTTTTTCATTGTCGCAATGATTAACAACAAAAATATTAGGTGTTTTAAATTTGTCAACATATTCCCAAATCAACTCGGTACCTACTTCCACACCATCTTTTGCATTGAGCAACATGACACTGGTATCTGCGACTTTGATAGAAGAAATAATTTCTCCAACAAAATCATCATAACCGGGTGTATCAATAATGTTGATTTTAGAATTTTTCCATTTGACATTCAGTAAGGTGCTGAATATTGAATTACCTCGTTCTTGTTCGATATTGGTGTAATCGGAGGTAGTAGATTTGTCTGAAATATTGCCGCGGCGACTCGTGCCTTTTCCTTCAAAAAGCATCGTTTCTGCAAGTGTAGTCTTACCGCAGCCTGGATGCCCCAACAATATGATGTTCCTAATATTTTTGGTGTCAAAGCTCATATTTGGTTAATTTAAGAGGTTGAAAAATTAAATTCTTTAAAATAAGTAATCTTTGGTATTAAATTAGGAAAAATTATTCTATTTGCAAAATGAAATTGCGTAAAATGATTCTCCTTACATTCCACACTGGTGCTTAACGTCTAAACATTGTTTCTAAAGTTTGACACACTTTTTTGGATACTCCCAAAACTTATTAAAACTAGATGGTAAGTCAAAAATAGAGTTGAAGATAGAAACCTTCCAAATAGCACCAAACCCATTCACCGACAACTTCACCATCTACACAGACAACATCAAAGAAACCTTCCAAGGAGAAGTAATGTTAATCAACTTCCTAGGTCAAGTAGTCTACCAAAAACAAATGACATTCGATAAAGACAGCTCTATCACCTACGTAAATGGATTCGAAAATCTAATCCCAGGTATTTACAATCTTATTGTTAAAAAAGATAACGAAGTAATGATGTACGAGTTTTTGGTCAAGTCGTAAACGCTTTACGTTTATTATCTTACAATAAGTTTAGCAATCACAAAAAAGGGTACAACAAAGTCAATTGTTGCACCCTTTTTTAAACGTATATTATTAGGCAACGCCAGCTTAAAAGAAACTTTGTTGGAAGATGTTATGTCCAATGGAAATTTCCCCTTCTATCTAATATCGCAACCCAAAATAACAAAATACCGCTTTTTAAAAACCTAAACCAAAGGCAAGCTCTTAGGCATCATCCCATTCTTAGCAGCCTCCAAAAATTGAACACTAGTCTCCTCAATCGTATGCTTAATAGGAGTGTATTTGAAATTTAAAGCATTTAACGATTTTTGATTTTTGTAAATATAAGTCTGAGAAGAATTTCTTGCCGTCTCTTTTGTAATCAAAGGAGATTTACCAGTAACTTTTGCACGTAATTTTTCCAGACGCCATGCCATTTCTGCAATCAAGGTGTTTACTTTGATGGTTGGTTCAGATTTTCCTATTTGTCGAGCGACTAGACCGAAGAAATTTTGAAAAGAAAGATTGTCTCCATTAAGTAAAAAACGTTCGCTTGAAATATCAGATTCCATCAATTGGATCATATATTTTGCAACATCTCTGACATCCACAAATCCACTTGCTCCTTTTGGATAAAACTTCAAACCATGATAAACCTGAGGCCAAAATCTAGCAGTCCCACTTTTCCAAAATCCACTACCAATAATTACAGACGGATTGACAATCGCAATATTCAAACCTTCCGCTTCTCCTCTCCATACTTCTTGTTCCGCTTGATATTTTGAAATCGCATAGTTGCTGTTGAACTTACTATTTTGCCATTTGGTTTTTTCTGAGACATCTGCTTTTCCTTCTGCACGACCTATCGCAGCTATTGAGCTGACATGAATAAACTTGCGAATATTTTTCGTCAACGCAATGTTAACCATGTTGGCGGTTCCAGTTACATTGATGTCCATCATCATCTTGATATCCTTTGGGTCGAAAGATACAACGGCTGCACAGTGGTAAATTTCATCGACCCCTTCCAATGCATCCTCCAATAATGGGATATCCAAAATGTCACCTTCTACCCAATCGATTTGATCGTGCACATCTTGTAATAATGCCATGGAACTTGTTACTCTTTTCAAAGCACGAATATTACCAGCTTGCTTTTTTAAAAGATATCTGATCAGGTAGGATCCCAAAAATCCGGTACCGCCAGTAACAAAAATAGTTTTGGAATGACTCATTTATTGATTTTTGAAATGTCCTTTGTAAACAGTTCCGCCTATGTTGGCATCAGCTGCACCCGTATACATGGCAAGACAATTTGGTTTTCCTAACATTCTCAACACGCCCATCAATCCCATAAGTAAAGCTTCTTTGTATTTGACGATGTTTTCTTCTGGTATTTTAACAGTACACAAATCTCTACAGTGAAATTCTATTCGTTCGACTAAATATTCATTGAATGCACCGCCACCAGTTATCATCATTTTAGGTCTTTTGAAATAATCTTCTTCTTGAGTGCTTTCTACCGCTCTGGAAATTTGAAAAGCAATGTGTTCTACTGCAGTCGCCAGCATATCTTCTGGTTCCAAATACGAATCTAAAAATGGTTGGGTCAAATTTTTTGCAACCCATTCATTATCCAGAGACTTGGGTGCAGCTTGTTTAAAATAGGGTAGTAAATTTAATTCATTGAACAACTTCTTTTTGATATGACCACTTCGGGCGATTGCTCCTTTGTTGTCATATAAATGCCCCATTGATTGTGATAAAGCATTCAGGACTTGATTACAAACACTGATATCGAATGAAAAATGATTACTACTATATTGTTTGGTTAAATTACAGATACCACCTAAATTCAACAATAATTCATATTGCGTAAACAGCAGTTTGTCCGCGATTCCAACAACAGGTGCACCTTGTCCTCCTAACGCTACATCTACAGATCTGAAATCACAAACCGTATCCAATCCAGTAGCTGCAGCGATACCGGCACCATTTCCAATTTGAGTCGTAAAACCATCTTTAGGATAATGAAAAATGGTATGTCCGTGCGATGCAATGAAGTCAAAAAGTTCTCCACTTTCAGTGATATATTCTTTCACTAATCCCCCCATGTATTTACCGAGTTGTCCATCTGCTCTTGCGAGATCGAGCGCGGTTCCAGTCGGCAATTCTTCCAATCGCTCTTTCCATTCTTCCGTGTAAGGAATCGTTGTACCATCAACAATTTCCCAATTATCAACCGTAATTTCACCTTCCGTTGAAACTTGAAACATGCAATGTGCAATATCCAATCCATCCAAAGAACTGCCAGACATCAAACCTAAAACATGATATATTTTGTATTGACTCATTTTAATGTAAAAGTGAATTCCGCAACTGCTTTCATTTCTTTTTCGCTCAACATGTTTTTAAATGGGGTCATTGTTTTACGACCATTTTTTATCAACAATATACGTTCTTCCATCGAAAGTTGTGATTCAGTAATATCCAAAGCACCGTTCGTTTTTGCCTTTCCATCCAATCCATGACAGGCAATGCAGTTTCTTTTAAAAACTTTTTCTCCCAAAATATTTCTTGGTTGATCACTTTTATGATTGATTTCATCGCTTCCGCAAGCATAGCAAATAAAACTTAGCAGGAATAAGCAGAAGATCGCTTTAAATTTCATAAATAGGGAGTGATTTAAACTTTAATACTGCAATGTAAACAAAAGTTTTAAAGGGAAGTTTGAGCCATTCATCAATATTTAAATGGTGCTCGTCGAAAGCTATAAAAAACTTTGGAAACTTTTGAACCGAAATTTGTTTCCATTGTTTATATGATATATTTTTGTACCAAAATATACAGCATTGAAAGTATCCATTTTATCTAACTCTAAAGAACTCTTCCTAAAATATGGTATCAAAAGTGTTACCATGGATGATATTTCTCGTGAACTGAGAATGTCAAAAAAAACGCTTTATCAATATGTGAAAAATAAAGAGGAATTAATTCATTTGATAATTGAAGCACATATTGAATTAGATAAAGAGATTAATACAGATATACACAAAAGCTCAAAGGACGCCATCAGTGAGATGTTTGGAATCGCAAAGCATGTATTGGAAACCTTGAGCAAGTTGCCTTCTACAACTATTTACGATTTGCAAAAATATTATCCAAAGTCTTGGCAATTGGTAGAAGCATTCCATGAGCAATTTATTTTCAAGTCGATTAAGAAGAATTTGGAAAGAGGGGTAAAGGAAAAATTGTATCGTCCGGAAATAGATTGTGATGTGATTGCTAAGTTGTATGTTGGTAAGTCAACAATTGTGGCAGACGAATCTATCTTTCCTTCAAAAGAATACAACAAAGAGGATTTATTTAAGACTTATTTTTTATATCATATTCATGGCATCGCAACTGAAAAAGGGATTAAGAAAGTAAATAAGCATTTGGAACAAGTTGCTAAAAAGAAATTGTCAAAAACTCAGAAATAAGATAATGAGAAAATTTATACTATTTATTTTACTGGTTAATCTTCATGCAGCTTCATTGTTAGCGCAAGAAATGTTTTCACTTGACAAGGCTGTTGACTATGCAGCTCGTCATTCTCCTACTTTGGAAATGAATGACTTGGATAAAGCCGATGCGGAGGCACAAATCAAAGAACGATTGTCTGTTGGTTTGCCTAAGTTGAATGGAACTGCAGGCTATACCTATAACATTCAAATTCCACAACAACCAGTAGCCGATTTTATAACACCTGCTTTATATGGCGTTTTGTTTCAGGAAGGGTTGGTAGAGCCTTTTGATCTTGGCGAACCCGCCACTTTTCCTTTAGGTTTTGGATTGAATCACACAGTAGAAGCTGGTTTAAGTTTGCAAACATTGATTTTTGATGGTTCTTATTTGTATAGTATCAGAGCGGCAAGAGAATACAGAAATTATGTGGATAAGCAAGGACAACAAACTAAATACGAAATAAAGAGTAATGTAATAAAAGCTTACTTACCTGTTTTGGTGGCTGAAAAAAACAAGGAGATTTTGGATAAGAATATCGCCAATCTTGAAAATTCATTAAAAGAAACTAAGGTCATTTATGAAAATGGATTTGTCGAAAAATTGGATGTTGACCGATTGGAGTTGTCACTTGAAAATTTGAGAACAGAAAGAAAAAAAATTGACCAAGTGATTACTGTTACTTTAAATGCATTGAAATATCAGATGGGTTATCCAGTCGACAAAGAGATTGGAGTGGAAGATGATCTGGATGTTTTAGTAGCAGGTTTAATCGCAGAAAAAATCGATATCGAAAAGGAAGAAGATTTATCTAAAAGACCAGAAATTGCAATTATAGAAGAAGGTGACAAACTAAATGATTTAAATATGAAAGCAATCAAAGCAGGTTATTATCCTTCTCTTTCTGGTTTCGCTGCTCACCAACAAACGCTGTATAGAAACAAGCTTTTCGATGCAGATGAATCAGATTGGATTCCCGCTACACTGATAGGATTGAATTTAAATGTTCCAATTTTCGATGGATTTGAAAAGAAAGCGAAATTGCAACGTGCATTGGTGTCACAAAGAAAGAATCAAATTCAATTGGCGGAGTTTAAAAGAGGTGTTCAATTGCAAGTAGTAAACGCAAAAATCAATTTTTCTAACACCCAACAAACGGCGTTGAATGCAAAGAAAACATTCGAATTGTCTGAAAGAATTTATGATACCACAAAAATAAAGTATAGAGAAGGTGTCGGTTCAAGTGTGGAAGTGATGCAAGCTGAAAGAGAAATGTACACCGCTCAATCTAATTATATCAATGCGCTCTATTCTTTGTTGGTTGCGAAAACTGATTTGGAAATTGCATTAGGAAACTAACTTTAAAAACGTACAACTAATATGAAATATTTTATTCTAATTTTTTCCTTGGCATGTGTC
>CALFWW010000268.1 GCA_937928575.1 uncultured Saprospiraceae bacterium
TAAAACAAAAAGGAATCACGTTTACTACCTTGTTTGGACAACGTAAAAATCTCAAAAAATGGGAATTGAAAGATGCTCCTATTTATGTTTTAATGGATGAAGACCATAAAATTGTGTTGCAAGGAAATTCTGAAATTTTGACGGAGTTGCGAGCTTATTTGGATACTGTGAATTAGGTTGTTGTGAATTTCTTTGAGCACTTTTTTTGAAAATAAAAAGTTTTATCAATAGCTATAGGATAGGTAATCAAAATATTTTCTCCGCAAAAGAACTATTATTTACATCATTAATTTTTCTTGATCATCATTTTTTCCTAGATGAAAAAACAGCTTGCCTTGAGCTTGTCGAATAGGAAGCAAAAAAATCACCGCGCTGGCTTATATTATAAAAGCGATTGCCTAAATATTTATCTAAAATTTAAATTGCTCCACACAAAATCTCGAAACTCGCAACACCTTCAGTGGCTCAAACAACGATCTTTTTTCCTCCCTCCGCACTTCTAAATTTCTTAACGATAAATCTTAAAGGCCGAAGGCCACCCGCAACATAATCCTGCAATTGCTTGATTTGATCTGCAAGTTTGATCATCCTTTTTTCGCTTCAGCAATCCATTGGTGCATTTCTGCCACACTTTTCACCATCAGAATTAAAAAAAATCAGTCCATCGACTCTAACATATTCCCAACCATATGCTTAACGATAGTCGTTATGTTGTTAGATGCTGGATCGGGACGCCACCTTATTAGATCATTTTTCAGTTGTTCAAAAAGGTTTATCTTCAAGTGATTGGTAGTATTCAAATTACGATATTGCACGCTGGATATATTTTCGGAAGTGTCCATTTTATTTTAAAGTTTACTTTAGCTATACAATTTCAAAACATGAAAAAATTACTTTTATTCTTTTTCTTTGCAGGTTCCTTTTTTACGGCTTGTTCTCCACCTATTTATTATTTAGAATATCGGATTAATAATCTAACAACTGAAGAGGTCATGGTGATTGCAACTCCAATCCAATTCTTGTCTGAATTAGATACTTTCTTTGTAAGTCCCAATTCATGTTCCACTATTTTTATTGATGAAATTTCCAGAAATGCGAAAGATGGATTTGTCAATGCCGGACTCGATTCGATAATGGCAACCACTTTTGAAATTTACCAAAATGAGGTCCGATTTAATCGCGATGAAAAACCTATTGAGAATTGGCAAATAGAAGATGAAAAAGGACGTTCTTATTTTACAATTGATGTGAAGGAAACGGATTTCTAACTGATTTATCATTTTCAAAAACTTCAATCATATGAAAAATTTACTGCTTTTATCTATTTTGATAACCTCTTTTTTCTATGCGTGTACGTATGACTACAATCTCGAATACCGAATTAACAATACCGCTTCAGAAGAGATCATGGTAGTCGGTCAATTCAGTAGCATCTTAAATCAGGATACCGTATTTATAAGTGCCAACTCTTGTGTCGCTTTTTTTATGCAAGAAGTAGGAAGTAACCAATCACCTAGAAAAACGAGTTATGAGGATAGAGATCTAGAAAGCGTCCCTATCCATACCATCGATATTTATAAAATGGGAGCTGATTTTATTGGAAATGAAAAAGCAATCGAAAACTGGGTGATTAAAGATGAAAAATCATGGTCTACTTTTACGATGACGGTGGATGATGAGGATTTTTAGAAGGTTTTATTTATCTCTTAAACTGCTCAGGTCTCAAAAACAATTGCTGCCTCAATCCCTCTACATCGCTTTTGAAAAATAAATCAGAATTTTGATTGGATTGCAAAAGATATTTATAGTCTTTGTCATTCATTTTATAACACTTTATTTCCACATCTACTGGTTCGTCAGCAGATTTAATAATCAATGTGTCAATTTCTGATGAGGGAAGACTACTTACAGCGGTTAGTTCCACGTAATTGTTATTGGAGATATTTTCAAATTGAGCAATATAATTTTCGACAAATTCTTGATTGATGGAGATGCTATCATCTAATTTCCAGGTCTCCGTGATATCTTTAGTAATTCTGTAAAATCCGGAAGTCACCTTAAAATCAATTTCATAAATTCCTGAAATATCTAACTCGATCATTGTCTTATCAGCTTTTTGATCTGGTCTTTCAGTTCCAATTATTTCCAACGCAATATATCCAGCCGCAACGATTAAAAAGGCTACAATCATCCAATTGTTGCTCCGTTTGGTAAATTTTCTATTCCCGTTGTTGGTTGCCATTACGTTATTTTTCTAAATGATTTATTGACACAAAATTACTAGTAGTTTGCAAAGTAAACACTATCTTAAAACGAATCATTTTATGGGTTTGATTTTTGAATTTTTTTAAAGCAATTATTAAATTTGTTCAAACAATATATTGTTGAAATAACTATTTTTTTAATTAAAATATGACCAAAATGAAACAGATTTTATTATTCTTCTTAGCAATCAGTACCTTATATGCTTGTGGAGGTGGTTCTACTGCTGCCCCTGTAAGTACAAATTTAGGTGGATATCAAGTGGAAAATCTTGGAACTGGAAAAGTTGAAAATGCGATTAAAAAAACGGGCGATGGAAAAATAGCTGAAATCGGTAGTTTGATTGATGGCAAAAAATTCGGTACTTGGATTACTTATCATACAGCTGAGGAAAACACCCCAATCAAAACCATCACCACTTATAAAGATGGATTAAAAAATGGACCTTATATGTCTTATAATAAAAGAGGGCAACTAGAATTAAAAGCAGACTATTTGAATGACCAATATCATGGTAAATATGCGAAGTATAAATTTGGAAATAAGGTGGAAGAGGAAATCAATTACTCCAATGGTCAATTAGATGGAGCGCACAAGACTTACTATTCTGATGGCAAACTTCAAAAAGAAATCAATTATAAAGCTGGAAAACAACACGGTGCTTACAAATACTATAATGAAGAAGGTAAAGTGACTTTGGAGTATATGTATGAGAATGGCGAGAAGGTCAGTGGTGGTATGGTGAAGTAACATATAAGATAGCGTTGAACATATAGGTCACGTGGATTAACACATAGATACATAGCTTACATAGGATGCACATAGAATAGGACGTAAATTTTTTGTTACATAATTGTATTCGATGTGAATTATATGTTCTACATGATAAAAATCTCAGGATGCTCAAGGCGACAAGTCGCAAAGGACGCATTTACCGCAAAGATCACACTAGGCTTGTGCTGAGCAGAGTCGAAGTAAATACAAAGCTCTCGTTTCGTGAATTTTTCTCACACAGAAAACACAGATTCCACAGAAGAGAACGTTTTGGGTTCGCGCAGATGTCGCACTGATCTCAATGATGAGCTTGTAAAGCTTTGAAGGTATTTTTAAAAACTTTGTTTTTTTTGCAAACTTTTACAAGCATGTAGTACGTAGGATAGAACGTAAATCTTAGCTGACAAACGTTGTATTCTATGTGCATTCTTTGTATCTATGTGTCAAACACTTCCTCTTAGACCTAAAAAATTCATGCAATGGAAACAAAAGAAAAAAATGCTTACATCCTCGGCACTGATCGAGAAGAGCTTTGGCGACTTGGATATCAGCATCAAGTATGGAGTAGTGAAGCACGTAAAGGTTGGGAAATTGCTGGTTTTACGCATGGTCAAACAATTTTAGATCTGGGATGTGGACCAGGTTTTTGTTCGCAAGAATTAGGATATATTGTCGGAAATCAAGGGAAGGTCATTGCAGTAGACAAGTCTGAAAGTTACATCAAGTATCTGGATGATTTGGCAAAATTCCATGGTCTCAATATTGAAACACAATGCTGCGATTTCAATGACATGGAATTGGAACCCAATAGTTTGGATGGTGCGTATTGTCGTTGGGCATTGGCGTGGATACCCAACCCAGAAGAAATTATAACAAAAGTAATACAGGCTCTAAAACCAGGTGCTCGTTTTGTTACGCAAGAATATTATGATTGGTCGACTTTGCAGTCTCATCCAACTTTTCCCAATTTAAAAGAAAGTATTTTTCAGGCACTAACTAGTTTTCAAGATGGTCCAGGTGATATAAATATAGGCAAAAGAATGGCGGATATTTTCACCAAAAATGGTATGTCGATTCATCATTCCAGACCAATGAACAAAATGGGAAAATCAAATGACTTGGTGTGGCACTGGCCCAAAACTTTCTTCCGCATCTATTTTCCAAAGGTAGTCGAAATGGGTAAATTGGATAAAGAGATCGCACAAAAAGCAATGGAGGAATTTGAATTGTTAGAAAAATCGGATGGCGCTACTATTTTTACGCCTAGTATGATTGAGGTGATTGGAGAGAAGGGGCGGTAGACGGTAGACAGTTGACAGTTGACGGTGAACGGTGAACGGTGAACGGGAGCACGCGAGGAGCTCGTGTATACACGTCACCATCACGTGCTCCTCGCGCACTCCCCGTCCACCGTCTACCGTCTTAAAACAAAAAAAATGAAAAACAAACCAACCCTTTCCCACATCCTAACCCACTTAGGTGAAGAGCGCGATCAGTACTTCAATGCCATTTCGCCACCGATTATACAATCCAGTAATTTCGCTTACAAGACATTGGATGAATTCAGAAATGCGTTTTCGGACGAACTAAATAACCATATATACACGAGAGGAAATAATCCTACAGTAAAAATCTTACGACAAAAATTAGCTGCCTTGGAACATGCAGAAGATTGCTTGGTATTTGGAAGTGGGATTGCGGCTTTGGCAGCAGCGATTGTAGGGAATGTAAAAGCAGGTGATCATGTTATTTGTGTAGAAGCACCTTATGGATGGATTCAAAAATTACTAACAAAATATTTACATCGTTTTGATGTGGGACATACTTTTGTAGATGGGAGAGATATCAACAACATTAAGGCTGCAAAAAAAGACAATACGACCCTACTCATATTGGAATCTCCCAACTCCATTACCTTTGAATGTCAAGATTTAAAAGCATGTGCTGACTTTGCTAAATCCAACAATATAATCACAGTAATTGATAATAGTTATGCCTCTCCTTATTTTCAAAATCCAATTGATTTTGGAATTGATATCGTAGCGCACTCAGGCACCAAATATATTAATGGGCATAGTGACGTGGTAGTCGGTGTTGTGTGTGCATCCAAAGCAATGATCCAAAAAATATTTGAATCCGAGTTAATGAATATTGGTGCGATTTTAAGTCCAAATGATGCTTCTCTTGTCATTCGGGGATTACGTACTTTGCCTTTGAGAATACAACAATCTCATGATAGTGCCATGAAAATTGTTGCTTATTTGGAACAACATCCGATGGTTGAAAAAGTATACTATCCTTTCTCCAAAAGCTTCCCTCAATATGATTTGGTAACAAAACAAATGCGAGGTGCAGGAGGTTTATTCTCAATGAAACTAAAGGTGGATAAAATTGAATTGGCAGAAAAGTTTTTTCATACTTTAGAGCGTTTTTTACTCGCGGTATCTTGGGGTGGTCATGAGTCTTTGGTCATTCCATTTTGTGGTTTTTATAATATTCTTGGACAAGAGGATTCTTCTTTACCTTTCAATTTATTTCGATTTTATATTGGATTGGAAGATCCGGAGTGGTTGATTGAAGACTTGGAGCGGGGATTTTCTGTTATTAATAAATAGACCATGATACTAGTGCACAACAAAAGTATTTTAACACATAGACCACAGTAGAAACATAGAAGCACATAGAAAGGACGTATTTCCTCTTCTATGTGCCTCTATGTTTCTATTGTGCGCTATGTGTTAAAAAATGTGCACTATATGTTACAAAAATCAAATACCAACTTCCACAACTGACGGCGCCGCCCAACTAACCGCCTCATTGTCATAATACAAATAAGCAGAAGAAGCAGGAGCAATAAAAGTCCCAGGAATATCCGCTTTCAAATCAAGATTAATTTCATGTACTTCATTGGCATCCATATCAATCCAGTGGAAGACCAAATTACCATTAAAAATTTCATAGTAATCTACCAGTTCCTTGTCCATCAACTCTCTTAATTGCCATGGTTGCAAATTCAAGCCAGCAGGGATTCCGACTATTGCCATGGTGTTCGGAATTGCTTTGTTGGAAGTATTAATGACTTTTGTAGACAAACGTACCGTCTCCCCCATTTTACTATCCACAGATTTAAAATCAGTATCAATATCAACAACAGATTTTTCTGCGCCTACTCTCATCGATTGCATATAATCAATATTCATGTCAAACGGAATCGCTTTTTGAGTATCTGCAAATTCTACAACAACTTTATTCTTTCCTTTGCGCATATATTGTTGCAAATCTGTTAGTTTGACCGCTTTCAATTGTTTTGCGGCATAAGATTGGATGGGTAATTCAGTACCATTGATGACAATTCTGATTTTCCCATCTGATTTACTTTTATCCGTTGTTTTTGAATAAGCGATCAAACCTTTTAATGCCATGATAGTTGCTTGTGTGGAACCAAAACCATAAGGTGATTTTGCACCAGCCAGATATTTTGCTCCAGTAAATAGCGCACTTTCCTCTACCCCACTTTTTGACAATGCTAACACGGTAAGCCCCGTTGTTTCCACTGCCAAATTCTTCCCATAAGAACTAGTGACACTACTTCCATTTCCGACCCAACTTCCATTTTCTTTTTTCGCTTTCACCAATCTTCTAAGCATTGCATTTTTGCGATCATCATTCGAATTTAAAAATACATTGGTCATCAACGCCAACTGATACGGATCATTGGAACTCAACGCTTTTTCGTAACTGGCATCAATTTCTTTCTGAATTTCTTTTGCCATTCCGATTTCACTCAGCACCCAACAGATATAAGCATCTACCACATCGCCCGCACCGACAGGTCTGAAAGTTCTGCGATTACCTGATTTCCATCCACCTTTTCCATCTCTTCTTGACAACAACCACTTTGTGGTTCTTTCAATCAAATCATTGGAAACCGGATACACTTTTTTCATGTCTACAAATTGCATCAAGCCATATGCGGTCAATCCTTCGTGTGCAGGACCTCGACCATACCAATCAAATCCACCTCCTTGCACTTCAAATCCTAACAAACGTTTGTAACCAAAATCCAGCAACTTAGAAGATTTTTGATGTAGCGCAGCATCGACATTTCCATTTTCGATAATCATTTGCATCGCCATGATATTCGGATAATTGACACTCGAAGTTTGCTCAAAACAGCCATAAGGTTGACGCAACATTTTATCAAGACTTCCCATGACTTCTGACAACATACTTGGATGCGCAAAGAAATTTGCAGTCATTGAATTGTCCACTAAATTTTTGATATTAAATTCAAATTCATTTTTCAATTCTTGGCTACTCAAAACTTCGGTGGTCGGAAAACCGGAATATTTCGTTTCAATGATTTCTGAAATCTGATCTTCAATGTCATTCCCGATGAATTTAATGGTCAGAGGAGCATTACCGATATGCCTTGTATTCTGAACTTTATATTCCAGATAAACGGTTTGGTGCTCATTTGGTTTTAGATTTACTTGACTTGCAAATTCATTGTTAGCAATAAAATGAGTCGGTTGCTGAACGATACTCAGCTTTCCATCATAGGTTTTATCCGTATTGTTGGACAACATCACAGGCACTTTCACGATATCTCCAGTTAAAACTTTCGATGGAATTTTTGCCTCTAAAGAAAATGGTAACTGAGTAAAATATTTCTTCGTTGCTCTACCTACTTGTCCTTCCTTTCCGAATCCTTCGACGGTCACATTAAAAGTATTGACATCATCGGTATTCCAAAATTGCACCTTTGCTTCTCCATTCGCATTAGTTGGCACGATTGGCGCCCAGTGAACTGTCGTTCTGAAATCTTGACGTTGTCTTTTTCTTGAACTATAATGATTATAGCGAGGTGCATAAAACTGACGAACGTGACTATATTGTTTGTTTTCAAATTTTCCGTAATCATCAAACTCCATTTTCATACGCACTTTGGAAGCTACTGCTTTACCATTGCGCATCGCTGGCCGCCAATTTCGGAATCTATTAAATGAGTAATTTAGGTAGTAATACTTGTTATTGTAATCATTAATCACTTTTGCAGTATTGAAACGACCATCTTTTCCTATTGTTAATTCTACATCGATAGCACCCTTTGGTAAATGTTGATAATAGTATCTACTTAAATAATTGTCAGTCACCATCTCTTTCAACTGCTCAAAATAACAATCGATATAATCTGATTGCTGTACATCACAATTTGCAACAATCGGGTACGCAATGTTGTCTACATCGTCATAAATTTTCCGTTTCTTTTCTTTTTTTGAATAACCCCAAGAATAACTAGCGCTACCAAGCCCTACTGTCGATATGATGGTTTCGGGTTTTGGACTTCTTGGCGCTACGATTTCTTTGGAACGAGAGCCTAAAGGTTTACTAGCTGTTTCTAAGACAAATTCATCCTCTTCTAATTCCACAATGCCACCTCCAAATTCCGCAGAAACTCCACCTGACATCACTTCGATACTTTTAATATTAGAACCTGGAATTAGATTTCCAGAAACTCGTATTCCGTCAATGTAATAGTCCGTCCCACTTGTCCGAGAGCCTCTGACATTTACCGCATCTCCTTCATCGGCCGATGAAAGTCCAGCAGTTTGTGCAGCCAATGCATTGATGTTTTTAGTTGGAAGGTTCCTGATTTGTTCAGCTGTAATAACAGCCCCACTCGTCGTGTGATCTTTTTCAATTAGTGGGATTTTGTAAGCTGTTACTACCACTTCATCCAACTCCAATCCTGATCCAATTGAGTCCATCACATCCAATCCTGCCATTGTATTTTGATCCATCAAATTTCCAGGCTGTGTGTAAGTCACTTTTTGCTCCTTACCTTTAAACTTGAAATTACCTTGTTGGATTTCCTTATTAAAAGTGGTGACAATCTCAGTAGCTTTTTTGTTAGAATTGGTTTTATTGGATAAAATATGATCCATTTCTATTTCCATATCTCCGTTTAACCAAATGTTTCGGATGACTTTTTTGGGGAAATTTTTGTTTTCAATTTCCAAAGTATATAAACCTGGATAAACATCTTTGAACTCATATTGATAAGCCACTTGTTTTTTGATGGCATAGTCAAATTGATTGATCAAAGAAAAAGTTGAATTAGCGATTAGCTGTCCTTTTTCAGATTTTACAACTCCTTTCAAAGCAGCTTTTCGGTCATCCAAAACAATGGCCAAATCGCTCTTGTAATCATTGCAAATATGACGGTAAGTTGGATATCCTTCCTTCGCAACTTTGATTACGATTCCACGGCGATAGAATCTATGCTTATCGATTACAAATTTTCCTTCTTTATCAGATATGGTTTTAATTAACGGATTCAGGATAGATACTGTCGCACCTTCAATTGGTTGATTGTCTTTATCCAAAATAATGCCTTCAATAGTCGTTTTTTCTTTTTTGTAATTTGCAATTGGTTGTTCATTGGACAATACTTCTTGCCAATTAAATCTTCTCCAACCATGTGTCATCATCAACATGTCCATTGCTTTTGATTTGTCTTTTCTAGACAATGCTTCTTCCGCTGTTTCAAAATAAAAATTAGGCTCTGAAATTTCTCCTTTCAATTCACTTTCCAACAATATACTTGACAAAATATGACCTTGTTTATCATCTGAAAATGTCAGCAACGATTCATCTGCAACCGATAGTGAAAATTTTCCCTGAACAGGATCTCCATTTTCATCTGTCACTTTGATGGATAGGTTGACTTGTTCACGTGGCAAGTATTTTTCCTTATTGGTTTTTACTTCGATATTCAATTGCTTTTTCATATTGCAAAACACGAGTCGTTCGCATTGTGGTTGGTTCAATTCATCTATCAAAGTCAATCGGCTGATTCCTAATGGAAATTCTTCTGTTGGTATGTAAATAGTTTGTTTTTTATCCAGTACAAATGAATTTGAATATAAAATATCCGCTCCATTTTGTGCAATCAAATGAATTTCAGATTGCTGACTTGCCCCTTTTACTTCTGCCGTAATTCCATGCCTCGTTTGTGTGACAATATTCAACCCATAACCGTTGTATTTACTTTTTGGCAATGGGTACGTTTTGTCCAATCCTTTCGGCTTCGTGATCTTAGCAGCATATTTTTTATGCGATTCTGGCTTCAGATCGAACACACCCATTCCATCATGATAACTTGAAAAATTGGCTACTTTCGCACCGAATTCATCGATTATAATTCCTTCAACATCAGTAGGTTTACCGAATTCGTTTAAAGCTTTAAATGCAACTTTAGTTTTCAAATTATGGACTAGGTCTCCACCTTCTGGAAAAAATTGTAAATCAATATCATTCAATACAATCGGGATGGAACGTGAGATGGATTCTGTTTGTCCACGATACGGAATTAATATGTTAAGTAAGCCATCATTGGAGGCTAAGCTTTTCGGTAATTTGAATCGAATATCCGCTTTACCTTGATGGGTTGTAACACCACTTAAAGATTGATACTCCTCTCCTTCTAGTTTTACTTTGATGTCAAATCTGTAATTTCGTAAAGCCTCATTTTCCAAATTTTCCAGTTTCAAATGGGCCAACACTTCATCACCAGCACTATATCCTTTTTCTTCAAATTCTAACTTCATATTCAGAATTGGCAGTACAGACTTTTGAATCATGATATCTCTTTCAAAAATCGTTGCTCCATTTTTCATCCAGTTCGTCCATGCCTTTATTTTATACATCCCGCCGGATTTGTCCGGACCAACCTGAAAAGAACCACCGACACTTCCATCTACGAGTTGTAATTGTTCTGTTTTAATGACCGTCCCTTTCGGATCATAGAATGCCACATGTACAATACCACTTGTATTTTCAATGGTGAGATTATTCGCATTTCGACAATAAGCATTGAACCAAATCCATTCGCCTGGCTTGTATAACGTCTTATCAAAATGTAGATATACTTTTTCGGGTGCTTCTTGTTGAGCGAATAGTTTTAGTTGTGCTTTTATTTGTTCAACCACTGGATGTTGATTCAATTCAAATGCCTTAAATGAGGCCATCACTCCAATAGCTCCGATTGCGAATAGGCATACGAGGGTAAGGTTCCTTAGTTGTTTCATGTCTAAAGATTTTAGTTTTGCACTTCTCGCTTCAGATAGTTAAAGCTTGTGCGTTTTATAAAATAATTGATTTAAGAGAACGGTATTTTTCGGTCTTCTTTTGTTTTTATAGTAGGTAGATGCGGGAAGGATGGGTTTTGGTGGGTAGGCGTGAATTAAAAAATTGGAACTTGAAGAATATAAATAGTTTGTTAACGAATTATACTTACATATCCTTGCTTTTGAAATTGCTTACCACGCTTAGTAGTGTAATTCATCAGATAAACATAGACACCTTTCGAGATCATTTTCCCATCATGTTGATGATTTCCATTCCATTCGAAATTAGGATTGCTTGTTGAAAAAAGTAAACCTCCCCAACGATCAAAAATATTTAACTCAAATGTCAACATTTCATCTACAATTCCTTTTGCCGAAAAGAAATCGTTTTCCCCATCTCCGTTTGGTGAGAAGGCATTGGGTAGGAAATAAGTGACCTGAGGAATGACATCTACAATTTGTAACATTGTATCTACACATCCATAAAAATCTTGCACAATCAACCTAACTGTGTGTTGTCCAGTATCTGCAAAAACATAAGTTGGATCTTGAACCCAAGTACTGTCAAGTTCATCAAAAAACCATCGCCAACTTACCGCTCTTTCTGATTTATCCTTCAGATCAATGGTTGCATCAAATTGAGTAAGTTCATTTGGTGAATAATCAAAATTAGCTTTGGGTGGCGCTTCTACGGTTATCAAATTTTGAAAAACAGTATCAACATAACAACCGATGGGTGATTCCACTGAAATAGCTACATCATAAACACCTGCTTCCAAATATTCATGATTCGGGCTCATAATGTTAGACATCATTGAACCGTCACCATAATCCCACGTAAATGAGTAAGTAGAATCAATTGGCCAGGACAAGTTATTAAAAGTTGTCGCTAGTGGAGCACAACTTGCAGCAGTCTCAGGTGACACGATAAGGATTGCAGGTGCAGGTCGCCATTCTATCATTCCTGTGATACTATCTGTGCAATTGAACTCGTCTATCACTGTGAGTTTTATTTCAAATTCACCTGGTGTTTCATAGATTTTCTCTGGTGCGAATTCCTCAGAAAAGGAACCATCTCCAAATGACCAATCAAAATCTACCAGCTCACTTCCTTCTGCAAATGAATTGTTGAAAAATTGGACAGGTCCGCTAATGCAACTATCGTACTCAGCTATGAAATCAGGTACGACATCTGCTACTACATTTACAATAAAATCTAATGTATCGGTGCATTCTCCTTCTGGATTTAAAACTAAGTTCCCAACATAACTTCCTGGTTCTTCAAAATAAATAGAAGGACTCCATTCTGTTGAGGTCTCGATTTCATTTCCCACATCAAAAGACCAAATGAGATCGGTGATATTTTCTTCTTGAGTACTTAAATTGATAAATGTCGGAGATTGATTGTTGCAGGAGTTGATAATGTAGATATTGTTTGGGGCTATTTCGTTTGCTTGTATTTCGGCTTCAATCAGAGGTTCGCACTCAACTATTGTAAGAATGACATCTCTTCTTATTGAACTCATATATACCCCATTTCTATATTCAGTAACACAAACAACAATGACATAAATTCCAGCTTCAGTTGGAATTCCAGATAGAAAACCAGAATTAGGGTTCAGATCAATTGCATTTTGTCCTAAAGGATGTAGTAAGCTATATTCAGGCAGATTATAAGGAATACTAATGTAATCTGGAGGAATCACTCCATCAAAATCGTTATCGAAAGTTGCACATAACTCATAGATAAGCTGGTCATTATCAGGATCAGTAGCTGATACATCCCATTCAAAATACTCATTAGCGCAAATTGACACGGGAACAGTTTCATTGAAAGACGGACTATTGTTACATTGTTCAATTGCATTCGATGTAAAGTCTAATGGAATGAGCGTGCCTTCCCAAGAAGCTTGACAATTGATAATATCATCAGTACGACAACAGTCTGCAAGCATTATATGAAAATCACTAGAGACCACATTTAGTTCAATTTCTGAACTATATGTGACTTTATTATAACAACTTGTAGATGATATTTCTGTGCAAACATATCCTTTGTCTTGAACTTGTTCATATTCCTCCAAAGTACTTGTAATTGATGAATATTCTTCATTCTGCCATGCAGTTAAAGAAACTATATCGAAAATCGGTAAAGAACATTCTTGATAAAAAGTTGTGTGAACTTTGAAAATTCGTTTATTAGAACTACTTCCTTCACCTATGCATTCATAACTTAATTCGCCTCCAAGTATATGGTTGCAATTTACTTCTGTTTTGCAACTAATTATTAAGAGAAACGCAAGATTAATTTGTACAAATTTTTTAGAAAATATCAATTTAAAAATAAATTTAATGAATTAAACTAATGGAAAATAGCTAAGATAATAATCCAGAATTCAGGGAAAGAAATACTGATAAGTAATACGATAACAACAATAACACTTTCAACAAGAAATAATAATTTATTTTGCCTTATTATTAATCTCAGTAAAATATCTAGAATAAAAAAAATAATTGTATACACACGAAAAATATCGATCCAAAATGCAGCCCAATTTCCCGGTGGCCCTGGATTGATTTTGATATACAACATTAACCCAAATGTTGTCAAATACAAAATGTATATTTCGCTTCAAACTATGCCAGCCATTACGGCAGAACTATGCCACTAAAATCGGATAAAAGTAGGCCAAAAAACGGTTGAAACTATGCCACTGTTCGGTTGAAACTATGCCATTTTGAAGGAGTAAATTGTGATT
>CALFWW010000269.1 GCA_937928575.1 uncultured Saprospiraceae bacterium
TTCGGAACGGGATTTTTTTGTTGGTAGAGAAAATGAATAAAATTTTGAAAGATAAAATCATGCATTTCAAATTTTTATAAGTTATTATTATTTATATGTAAACATTTTGTTGTAATATGTTTGCCTTTTGATAAGACCAAATATGGAGATGATAAATTTAACATTTATCCTAATCCAACCAGCAATGGAATTAGTGTTGTATCCAGACAAGATGAGCCTGCATTTCAAAAATTATTCATCTATAATAGTAATGCAATCTTAATTCACGAAAAAGAATTGTCAGATATTCCAGCGTACGAATTCAATTTTGACCATTACCCAGCTGGAATTTATTTATGTATCATAAGGAATGCTTCAGGACAAACCATTTATAGCAAAAAGCTTATCTTACAAAAAGAATGACAAGTAAAAGCTATCTTATTTTTGTGATACTCCTTCCAATGTATCTCTCAATTCAGGCACAAACCCCATTTGTGCCTGAAAAGAGAGATTATGTTTGGTTGACGGGATATGCATCGTTTTCTGATGATGATAGATTTGGTGGTGCTCGCTTTGATTTCAACTTTTCTCCTCCATTAGTGACAGAAGATCCTCGACCATTGGATTTGTATACTAACAACACGGTTATGTGTGATGTGGAAGGAAATTTATTATTTTACAACAATGGTCAGGCGATTGCAGGAGCAGATCATGAAATATTGATCAATGGCAATGATATCAATCCTGATGCAGAAACTGATGATCTCCTTTGGCAAGCGTCTTTGTCTTTGCCGATTCCAACCTCAACATATGAATATGTATTGTTACATGAAGAAGCTTTAGGTGTAGACGTTCTAGTAACTAATCTTTATGCAACTTATATAAATACGGAGTTAGGAGAAGTTACCCAAAAGAATGTTTCAATCTTAGAAGATACACTTTCTGTTGGTAAAATAACCGCTACTCGACATGCAAATGGAAGGGATTGGTGGATATTGGTAGGAAGATTTAACGACAATGTTTATTATACTTTTCTGTTATCCCCCGAGGGAATTCAAGATTCCTATATGCAAGAAATTGGTGAGGCGCCTGATACAGGAATTGGGCGGGCATGTTTTTCACCAGATGGCACCAAGTATGCAGTTTACAATGGTGTTTTACCAGAACAGGAATATCTGAATGTTTTTGATTTTGACCGATGTACAGGACAATTATCAAATCCTAAATTTTTTCATTTTCAAGATGGTGACGATATTTCATTTTTCGGTCAGAGTGTAGCTTTTTCTCCCAATAGTAGATATTTGTATTTGAATACACCTCAAGTCATATTTCAATACGATATGGAGGCTAATGATATTTTTGAGAGTATAGATACAGTAGCTATTTACGATGAATCAATCCCCCCCCAAATGGAGCAAATACATATATGTATATGACTCAATTGGCTCCAGACAATAAAATCTATATTAATTCGCTTCCTTCGAGTTTCCGCTATCATATCATACACAATCCTGATGAACCAGGTCAATCTGCAAACTTTGAGCAAAACGCCCTATTCTTGCCAACGTTCAATAGGCGTACGATTCCTAACAACCCAAACTACCGCCTCGGTCCACTAGATGGCAGTCCATGTGATACACTAGGTATAGACAATGTGATGGTCAATATAGAAGAACAAGAAAACGAATATCCTGCCACCTTTACCTTGTTTCCCAATCCATCCTCGGGTCGGGTCACTTTAGAAAGCATGTATAGTGTTGGAGAAAAGGCGGATCTATGGCTGACTGATTTTTCAGGACGTGTTCTACAACGTCTTGATGTTGTTGGAAACAGCTCAGTAGAAATAGATTTGGATGGCTTGTCAAATGGAATCTATATTTGTTTAGTTAAGGATGAAACAGGGCAGATTGTTTATTCAGAGAAGTTGGTGGTGAGTAGGTAATTTAGCAAAAAGCTTATCTTACAAAAAGAATGACATGTAAAAGCTATCTTATTTTTGTGATACTCCTTCCAATGTATCTCTCAATTCAGGCACAAACCCCATTTGTGCCTGAAAAGAGAGATTATGTTTGGTTAACAGGATACTCTTCCTTTACATCTGATCCACTCTTTGGTGGTGCTCGGATTGACTTCAATCAATCACCTCCATTGGTAACAGAAGATTTACGCGAACTTGATTTATTTGCTAATAATTCTGTTGTCTGTGATATTAGTGGAAACCTATTGTTTTATAATAATGGGCACAATATTTCGAGTGCAAATCATGAAACACTATTAAACGGTAGTGGCATTAATCCTAATAGTACAGATAATAATTTTTTATGGCAAGCTTCATTATCCTTACCAATTCCTGATCATCCAGATAGCTACGTATTATTGCATGAGGAGTCCTTGGGCGTTGATGTTTTGGTAACGACTTTATATTCATCATATCTTAGTATGGAAGGAGGGGGAGAAGTGACAGAAAAAAATATACCAATAATTCAAGATACTCTATCAGCTGGTAAAATCACTGCAACTCGACATGCAAATGGTCGTGATTGGTGGATCTTGATCGGTAGATTTAACGATAACATCTACTATAAATTGCTATTGACTCCAGAAGGATTAGATGGGCCGTATTCACAAGAAATAGGTTTAGCTCCAATAACTGGTACAGGCCGAGCATGTTTTTCGCCAGATGGTACAAAGTATGCAGTTTACAATGGTTTTCTTCCAGAAAAAGAATATCTAAATGTATTTGATTTTAATCGATGTACTGGCGAATTAACTAATCCTCAATTTCTTCATTTCCAGGATGGTGACGACATTGCTTTCTTTGGACAAAGTGTAGCCTTTTCCCCAAATAGCAGGTATTTATACCTAAATACTCATAATGTCATTTTTCAGTATGACTTGGAAGCAATTGACTTATTTGGCTCTATTGATACAGTTGCGGTATATGATGAATCTATACCTCCGCCCAACGGGTGGAACACATATATGTATCATATGCAACTCGCACCCGATAATAAAATATATATTACAACGCGCGGTGCAAGTTTTCGATATCATATCATCCACAATCCAAATGAAGCAGGAATGAATGCAAACTTTGAGCAAAATGCACTTTTCTTGCCAACCTTCAATGCACGTACAATTCCCAACAATCCCAATTACCGCCTAGGTCCACTAGATGGCAGTCCATGTGATACACTAGATATAGACAATGTGATGGTCAATATAGAAGAACAAGAAAATGAATATCTTCCCACCTTTACCTTGTTTCCCAATCCATCCTCGGGTCAGGTCACTTTAGAAAGTATGTATAGTGTTGGAGAAAAGGCGGATCTATGGTTGACTGATTTTTCAGGACGTGTTCTACAACGTCTTGATGTTGTTGGCAATAACTCAGTAGAAATAGATTTGGATGGCTTGTCAAATGGAATCTATATTTGTTTAGTTAAGGATGAAACAGGGCAGATTGTTTATTCAGAGAAGTTGGTGGTGAGTAGGTAATTCAGCAAAAAGCTTATCTTACAAAAACTTCTGGGCAAATTCTGCTTGA
>CALFWW010000270.1 GCA_937928575.1 uncultured Saprospiraceae bacterium
AGAGAAATAATCACCCATCATCACGCGTTCCAAATCTCTGAAAGGAATATACTCGCTCTCCAATCTCGCCATCTCTTTGACCTCGCGATATCTTTTGTGATTTGGATTGTATTTTCTTACCGCAATTAATTGGATTTTGTAAAATTCTCCTTTTGGCATTCTTGCCTTTTTAGTTCGACGATCATAAGCATTGGATGTACGACTGCTATCTGAAAAAGAAGAAACGGATGTAGTTGAAGTGTTAGCAGGAGGATAAATATCTCGAATGGTTCTGGTAGGATTCGTTGGTGTAGTAACTTTTGGTGCTGGTTTTGGAGCCGGAGTGGAGACCACTTTAGGTGTTGTTTGAGGAACGACCACTTTTGGTTTACTGATTACTGCTTTAGAATAAATCGGTTGTTCCACAGATCTTTGGACCCCATGTTTGTCAATAAAAATATCTTTTTCAATTGGATCATTCGAATCTAATTTCAAAGTATTAAAAGCTTGAGATGCAGTTGGATACCCATCTTTATCGGATTCTACCACAAACTTTCTGTTAGGCAATAACTTAAATTGATACGCACCATTTTTGGAATCAATTTTAGAAAGCAAACGCTTTTTACCCGATTTTAGGATTTCGTATAATGCGACTTTTGATTCCGTGATAGGTTCTTTTGTTGCTTTTTCAAAGATGGTTCCTTTGACCATTAATTTTTTCTCTGGCAAACGATATTCGAAGATATCTAAATCTTTGGTGTGAATTTTATCATCCCCAAACATCCTGTTAGAAACAAAAAGTCCATTGGTTTCAGAAACGGGAGAGGTAATATAAAAGAGGTCATCTGCCTCAGAGTTAATCGGTTTGCCCATATGAATCGGCTCTTCAAAACGGACTAAATCACCCGTAGAAGCATAGATGTCAAAACCACCAATCGAAGGGTAACCATTGCTACTAAAATACAATGTCTGAGTTGGTACATCATAAAACGGCGTCACATCATCCCGCACGGAGTTGACCATTCGACCTAGATTGTTAGGAGAGGTGAAAGTGGAAATGCTATCTGTGTCCATCGCAGTTGTCGTATACCAAATATCGAACCCTCCTTTTCCACCTTTTCTGTCGGAGCTAAAAAAGATTACTTCTTTTTCTAACATATGAACTACGGTAGGATGGGTACAAGTGGCATTTAGTGCATTCACTTTTTGAGGCAATGGGGTAGGAGCGGACCACCCGTTACTGGTTTGTTGGATAAAACTCAGTTGACAAATATTTTTGGTAACACCTTTTTCGATTTCAACGTCTTTGCAAGTAGTGAAATAAAAACGCTCTTTGGTAGGAGAAAAAGCACCGTTTCCAAAATCGCCTTCAATTTCTGGAAGTCCTTCTGCTGCTTGACCAGTTTGCCAATCTCCATTTAATCGCTGACTTCTGTAGATACCTTGGGTCGTCCCAATAGTCGATGTGTAATACAACAAATCATCGCCAAATAAAAGCGGCGCCGTTTCCATTTCAATGGTATTCACATTTCCGTTTAACCAAGCAATTTCGATATCTCCTTTTTCATTTTCAGCGTTGAGTGCTTGTCCTAATTCGCATCCTTTAATTTCGTTGGCTACCAATTGTCGCCACATCGCTTTTTTTGTGCCAGTATAATTATTTTCAAAATTTGCAAAGGCAAGAATCGCTTCCTCATATTGACCATCTTGTTTTAAGGAATACGCATATCTTAAATCCGCTTTTGGAAATTTGGCGAAGTCATCTTGCAATTGCGCATACGCATCTGCTGCATTGACATAATCACTGATTTTGTAATAATTATTCGCCGCTTGGAAAAGTAAATCTTTCTTGGAAGCATTCAATTTATAAGCTCTTAAGAAATGATCTGCTGCATCGTCGTACCTTTGTTCACTGGCATATTTGGTCGCCAATTTTTTTAGCTTTCGCCAGCTAAGCTTTTGAGTATAAGCATTTTGTGAAATACAAAGTAGGATGAAGATGGTCAGAAAACGGTTCATAGAATTTTCGGATTAAAGCACTGAATTTCAGCTGGTTAAACATACACACTATATGTATTACGTATTTCCAGTCAAAAGTTTGCTTATCACACGTGGAAAATATTGGTGTTCTAGTTTTAAAACTTTCGCTGCAATGTCTTCTGGTTGATCGGACGGGGAGATGAGACATGATTTCTGAAATATAACGGCGCCTTTGTCATATTCATTGTTGACGTAGTGGATGGTCATTCCGCTTTCTTTTTCTTTGGCTGCGTGGACTGCTCGATGGACATTCATTCCATACATGCCTTTGCCACCATATTTGGGTAGTAATGCAGGATGGATATTGATTATTTTTCTTCTGAAATGTTTGACAAGATATGCTGGAATCAACCATAAGAATCCGGCTAGTACAATTAGATCGATTTCGTATTTTCTTAAATCTTGGACTAGTGTTTCGGTATCATAAAACTCTTTTCGGTTCAAAATTTTTGTTGGGATTACAAATTCTGGACCCATTGATAGTACTCCTGCATCTTTCTCGTTAGAAATAATTAGTCGGACATCTACCTGGTCGTTGTCTTGGAAGTGTTCGATGATTTTTCGGGCGTTGGAGCCTTGGCCGGATGCGAAGATGGCTATTTTTTTCATTTGTTGTTTTGTTGCGAACCTCTCAGAGAGCTATCTGTAATAATAAAGAATTAGAGCAGGTTTGAATTTTAGTTTTCTAATGATTATTAGTGAATGCTCTCAGAGAGGTACACGTATTACAAACCTATCAGAGAGGTGCAAAATAAAGTTCTATATTGAAGGCAGTGGGTAATAAATGGCTTCATTAATAAAGTAAGTCTCGATTCTACTCAAATTTTTAAAATTATCTGAGCCATTATTCCATTGCTTATTATCCAAGCATTCTCTTTCTTTTTCTTTTGGCAAGTTAGCCCAAAAGAAACAAAAACCCTAGGTCTATAAACTCCTCCGTCAAACATATAGACCTGCCTCCCGCTACAAAATCCTGCTTTTCTTTTTATAAACTACTTAAATAAAGCAACAATTCTCCTTACTGCGGTACAAACTTCAACGTTCCAAATTTAAACTTACCACGTCGTTCACCAAAAACAACCATCTCATATAATCCTGTCTGCTCACAGACTTTTGGTCGGGTTAGGATTTTTTCATCGCGATTATTTCCTAGTGCATATTTTTTTACCGAACCATCTTGATTGATTTCTGATAACGTGATGATACTGTTATTGCCATTGAATCGATATGGGAATCTTCTATTCATATTTCGCTCCTCAAAATTTCTGCTGTTGTCATTATATACGAAGTACATTCGATCTCTTACAACCGCCATCGAATAAGAAGAAAAATATCCATTATCATCTCGTGTTTCTTGTCGTTTTGGAATTCTGGCAGTCCACTCAATCGTACCATCCGGATTGATATTGACCACAATGATATCGTTGTAATTGTATTCGTAGGATACTCGAGTATCAAATCTGTCATAATAATTATTAGAACGAAGTTCTTCTATAAAAAACTGTTCCGCAACTAACACCGCTCCTCCGTCACTTCTCAAGATCAATTCATCTAATGAGAATCTAAATAATTCAGCTTGTCGATTTGTGATTCCTCGTTCTTCCGCTCTTTCTGCTCTTGATTTTTCATACTCTGAATAGTATTCTGTCAGAAAATTGAAATCAAAATCTTTGATACTAGAGGTAATAACTTCTTCAGTTTCTGCATCAATTTTTATAAAACACGTTCCTTTTAGGTTGAACTGATTTTGTTCGGAGAAAAACCCGGCACATATTAAGTCGCCATCGTCGTTGATTTTCATAGTCAGGTCAGTGATAAATTTATCTTTCAGGTCAACTTGATATTCTTTAAAATTTACGCCATTATTTTTATAAGACAATACAGCGTATTTGTAGAAAGGACGTTTTCTTCCGCCAATGAGTTTTCGATCTTCAAAAATTTGACCCATCACATAACAATTGCCATCATTATCTACCCGATAACCTTTTACTTCAAATCGGTCGTCATTATAAGGTAGCGTGACTTCTTTTTTCCAGAGTTGTGTGAAGTCATTGTCGTAAACAATAAACGCGAATTTTTCTTCCTGATTTCTCTTGTAAGGCAAACTGTGATAGACCATCACTTTGGTACTGTCTTCAGAAACCACAAAATCAAAAACACCTCTCCTCATATTTTTATCCTCAATTTCTCCAATCATTTGTAAGTCATTTCTTTGCTTCATTGAAATGCTACTCAGTGTTTCAGCAAACAAATATTTTTTCTTTTTGGCGGCGTTATAAAATGATGTAAATAAAAATAGTTTATCTCCTAGTAACATGATATCTTCAAACTCACGTCTTTTCTTTTTATACTTCATTTCCAGCTCTTTCGACTTGACGACTTTATTCTTATTATTGAATTGTTCGATCAAATAGCTAGGATATCCGCTCATCAATGCGGGGTTTGAAATTCTTAAGGAGTAAAAACCTTTTTCAGTTGTACCAATGATTTTGGACATTCTAGTATTATTTGGTGATTTATGTTCTTCACCCCAATCGATTTTTCCTGGTGCATAGTCTATTTGAGCCACTATATTTTGTGCTGAGAAAATAGTGCAAAGAGCTACTAGGATATAGGCATATTTTTTCATAGCGAAAATGGATTATATTTTGGAATTCTTATCTGTATTAAACAACGTTCTTGATTTCAAAACAATTTCTATTGACTTATTAAGAAATTGTTAATTGTCTTCTTGATGTAAAAATAGGAAGTCTTTCTGACAGTTTGAAGCGGTCTTTGAGATACGTTATAAATAAAATTGAGGCCACAAAAAAAGCAGTACTGAATGATTCAGTACTGCTTTTTTGTGTATTGGGTATTGTATAAAATCTACCTTCCTATTTTACGATATTCTGATGCGTTGGCAGCATCTATCTTGGTCATGATTTTAAAAATGTTGGATTTTTGAACACTGGACCCTTGTTTGAAAATTTCAATAATCTCAGTGGATTTTGCATTTGCAAACATTTGTAAACACATTGCTTGCGGATAATTTTTTTGGACACCACTGATCAGTTCCATTGCTTTCATTACGCCTTCTTTGGCGGCTTCCACATCAGAAATCATGATATCTAATCCGGTTCTGTGATAGTCGTATAATGCTTGGCGGAAATTACGAGCTCTTGGCGACATTACACTTTCCAACATCCAATATCTGTTTCTATTACTTTCAAGTGATTGCCATCCTTTGACACTACTTGCTACACCTGGAGGAATGGTGGTAATGATATTTTGTGCTTCTTGATAATATTCTTCACCACCAAAAGGAGAGAAAGTGTCATAGTCCATACCTAAAATCATATAGACATAAAAAGCCAAGATGGAAGTTAGATTTTGATCGTATGCATTCTTTGTAAATTGAAGTGGTTGGAATTGCTCGTATTCAATCAACACATCTTTGTCTACATGAGAAAGTAGTGGGGTTTCATCACTACTTCCATAAATCGGACGTACTGCTTGAATTTGTAAATCCGCACTGAAGGTAGTTGGAGATAATTCTTCTGAAATCGTCAGTTGTATGTTACATTTGATTCTTTCTTCCTGTGAGAATACATCGTTGGTCCACACCGTATTGTTGAGAAATTCTCTCATGTCATTTTTCAAATTGTCAAACAACTTGGGATCTGCGGTCTGTAATTTTGGCGTGTTGACATTGACCGTAAAATTCATTTCTTGTGCATCGACAAAAAAGGAACTAAACAAAAATAGAGAAAGTATAAAAAGATGTTTCATATTATTTTTTAGATTTCTTTTTTTTGGAATTTTTCTTGGCTAAAGTTGAAATTTCATCGACAATATCTTGAGCTACCGCTACCTTAGTTTTTAACTCGAATTTCTTAATCTTATTGTTCTTGTGGATGATCGAAACTTTGTTTGTATCTACATTAAAGCCTGCTCCTTTGTCATTTAGAGAATTGAGTACAATAAAGTCAAAATTTTTCCGCTTAATTTTACGCTTAGCATTGGCTTCTTCATTGTTTGTTTCAAGTGCAAATCCAATTAGCAATTGATTTGGCTTCTTTTTGCCACCGAGCGTTGCTGCAATATCAATCGTCTTTTCTAAGTCCAAATTAAGACTTTTTTCTTTCTTTTTGATTTTGGATTTTGCTTGTGTCACAGGACGATAATCTGCCACCGCTGCTGCCAAAACTGCAACATTTGTATATCGCCAACGCTTGTTACATGCTTTATACATATCCTGTGCTGAAACCACCTGAATCACTTCTACACCCTCATGTTCTACTTTTAGTTTGGAAGGGCCTAACACTAATTTTACATCTGCGCCTCTATCTGCAAGTGCTTTTGCAATGGCAACACCCATTTTTCCAGAAGAGTGATTTCCGATAAAACGGACTGGATCCAAATGTTCATAAGTAGGACCTGCTGTAACGAGTGCTTTTACATTTTCGAGATCATTTTTTTGGCCGAAAAAAGATTCGAGATGTTCAACAATAGCCTCGGGTTCTGCCATTCTTCCTTCTCCTACCAAACCACTTGCGAGTTCGCCCACACCAACCGGAATGAGGTGGTTACCCCATTTCTTCAACTTGTCAATGTTTTGTTGAGTAGCACCATGTTTCCACATATCTAAGTCCATCGCTGGTGCAAAAAAGACGGGGCATTTGGCAGATAAATAAGATGCGACTATAATGTTATCACAAAGTCCATTTGCCATTTTGGATAAGGTGGTTGCAGTGGCTGGAGCGACAATCATTGCATCCGCCCACAATCCCATTTCGACATGGTTGTTCCAACTTTCACCAGAGTGAACGTCGGAGTAAACATTTTTTTTGGAAAGAGTAGAAAGCGTCAGCGGAGTGATAAAGTCAGTGGCTGCTTTGGTCATTAAAATCTGAACTTCACAACCAGCTTTGATGAGCAATCGGGTAAGGGAAGCAGCTTTGTAAGCAGCGATGCTACCGGTAATACCTAAGAGGATTTTTTTGTCTTTGAGCTTCAAGGGAATGAAAATTTAAAATTTAAAATTAAAAATGTAAAATATGATCGTTGATACGAGAGATCGCGTCATAACGATCATATTTATAATTTTAAATTTTACATTTTTAATTCGCTGAAAAGCGTTTATCTCTTTTTCTGATCCTTTGATTCATTGTAACGAAAGTAGATTTCGTCGTTCAAGAATTCTTCTGTGGCGATCAAAACTGGATTTGGAAGTCTTTCATAAAACTTAGAGATTTCAATTTGCTCTTTGTTTTCGTGAACTTCTTCAATGCTATCTGAAGTAACTGCAAATTCTTCCAATTTCTTAGTCAATTCACTTTTAAGATCAACAGCAATTTGGTTGGCTCTTTTAGAAATAATTACCAGACCTTCATAGATACTTCCAGTCTTGTTAACTAATTCTTTGACGTTACGAGCATCACAGTTTGCTTCTAAACCCTGTACTTTTGTTTTTATATCTGTCATTACCTAAGTCTTTAAGTTTTTTAGTAGAATCTTTATAAATATTATTGACTTCCTTGTTGTAACTGCTGGAAGCAAATTTTGTTTTAAATGTATTATAGTGGTCAATCGTGGTTCTGAAACGATCTTCTTGTTTGTCTAGGAAACTATTATCCGCAAACAAGTAAGAAGTCTTCAGCATCAAATATCTAATCCTCTCCTCGTTCTTTGTATCCGGATATTCCTTCAATAGATTTTCAAAACTTCTCATGGCAGATTGATACTGCTTTAAATCGTAGTATAGTTCCGCTTCTGCAAATGCTTTCTTTTCCAATTTAATTCTAATCTCATCCATGATTCGGTTACACTCTCCGACGCGCTCACTACTTGGATAGGTATTGACAAAAAGCTGAAATCCTTCTATCGCTTTTGCAGTATACGATTGGTCCAATCTAAAAGTTGGAGACAATTTGTAGTTGGAATAAGCCGACATAAAATCTGCTTCTTCTCTGTAATCACTAGTCGCAAATGTATTCGCGAAATTTTTGAAATAATAACCCGCCAAAATATACTTCTTCAAATGATAATGCGTGTAAGCATACTTGAAGTAAATTTGTTCTGCTTCTTTCTTTCCACGATAACTGCCGATAATTAACTCATAAAGCGATTGCGCTTTCAGATAATCTTCAGCATCGTAATACTCATTTGCCTTGCTGAATAATAATTTGGTATCACCGCTAGCACGAATCGTTTCGAATTCAGTTTTACATGAAGTCAAACACACTAAAGTTAAAAGAAAAATAAAGGGCAAAAAGCTGATTTTCATAAGGTTGCAAAATTACATTTTATTAACATGAGACACAAGATTATTTTCAGTTCTAATTCGTCTAAATTAAACGATTCTATTGGAAGAAAATTGGACTAAAAATTAAATTGGTTCAATTGAAATTTATTATTAAATCGTTGACAATCAATTCTTTAAGTTGCACTCATGACTTTTCTTTTATTTTAATCCTTGATAAATATTGAAAAGTGGCTTAAAATTGACTGCTGACTGTACAACGGAACTGAAATTGAATGGGTTGGGAAAGGTCGATTTTGCCAGTATATGACCTTAACTAAAGTTGAATGCTAATCATATTATATTTCTTAATATTTATACTTATTTTAGGGCAAAGAGATATTTGTTCCTACCTGAATTTATTTTTGTACAATTAAACTTTCTAACAATGAATTTGAAATCAAGTATTAGCATCATTTTTTGTTTGCTATTGAGCATTGTCATTTCTGCGCAATCAACTGCAATGGAAGTGTATAATATTTTTCAAGCCAAATGTGCTTCTTGTCATAATAATACAAACCCTCAATCAGGATTGGATTTAGAAGGAGTGGGTGCCACTGCTCAAGAGCGGTTATTGGATGTGTACAATAAAATTCTAAATGTAAATCCTAACAATGCACATGCAATTGCAAAAGGCTACAAATTTGTTTACCCAGGAAGATCAGATAAGAGTTTTTTGTTTAGAAAGATTGCACAAAACTTTGACGAATCTGTCCATATTAATTTGCAAGAAGATGGTAACATGCCGCCTTATGGATCGGACGATTTGACAGAAATTGAAAAAGAGATGATTCGACAATGGATTTTATATGGGGCACCTGCTACGGGGCAAGTTGTCGATCCTCAAATTATAGAAAATTATTATACTGGACCTAAAGAAGAAAGTTTTCCGGATGGACCTCCATCAGCACCAGACCCTTCAGAAGGTTTTCAAATCAAAATGGGACCATTCTTTTTAAATCCTGCAGGAACAGGTTTTGATGAAATAGAATATTATACAAAATATGCATTGGAATTGGCGGAAGATCAGGAAGTAGCGAGACTGGATATTAAGATGTCTCCATATTCTCATCACTTTATTATTTATAACTTTGATGGTTCTTCAAACAATATACCTGCGGGTTTAAGAACTGCGGCAAATCACAGTAATATCAGCTTTAGTGCAGTAGTGACAGAAGCGACTGATTTGAATCTTCCTTCTGGTACCGCATTTAAATGGGACAATGATTTGGTGTTGGATTTAAATTCGCACTATATCAATTATTCGCCGACGAGCACTTTTAAGGCAGAAGCTTATGTGAATGTGTATACACAAGATTTAGGTACTGCTGCTCAAGAAATGAAAACGGAGTTGTATGCAAACCTATTTATCCCAATACCTAACAATGGAAACCCGATCACGCATGATCAAGCAATTGGAACACCTAGTCTAGGAGATGTTTTTGTTTGGGGATTAATGGGGCATACGCATAAATATGGAACGGGTTATAAGATATTTGAAAGACAGGGGAATACAGTGGGTGATATACTTTATGATGGTGCTTGTCCAGGTGGCATCCCAGATTGTGTCAGTCCTAATTTTGATTATCAACACATTCCGATGCGCTATTTTGAACCACTTAGACCGACCACGATAACGGGAAGTGTCGGCTTGCAACATGAGGCCAGTTGGATTAATGATGGACCTTCACCTGTCGGTTTTGGATTTACTTCGGACGATGAAATGCAAGTGATGATAATGATGTACACAGACGATATTGAAGGGGTAGGAGTGGCCAATGAAAATATTGAGGTCACCGAAGAATACCTTGTATATCCAAATCCTACAAGTGGAACAACGACATTCCTGAATCAATCGATGTCTTCCTCTTTTAGTGTTGAATTATTTGATATGACCGGAAAACAAATTCGGTCTTTCCAAAACATTGCGTCCAATCAATTTGATATGGAAAGAGGAGATTTGAGAAATGGAATGTATTTATATACCATCCAAAATGAGGGTGGGAAAACCCAAACTGGAAAACTGATTTTCCAATAAATATTTTTTAACCACGCTTATAAATTTATAATGAATACACGTTTACTTACTATCGTTGCAATGCTATTCGCTATTAGTGGATTATTTGCTCAGTCCACGAATATTGAAGTTTATAACATCATGCAGACAAAGTGTGCAAGTTGCCACAGCAATGCCAATCCTGAAGCAGGATTAGATTTAGAAGGGGTGGGTGCTACGGCCGCAGAAAGAGCGCTAGATGTATATGCCAAAATTGCTAACATTACTCCTTCAAATGCACATGCTGCAAGTAAAGGATATAAACATATCTACAAGGGCAGACCTGATCGTAGTTTTCTTTTTAGGAAAATTTCCAATGGTTTTGAAAATATGATTTCTTCACATACGGATGAACAAGGGACAATGCCCCCTTATCCAAATGAACAATTGACGGATTATGAAAAAGAAGTTTTCCGTCAATGGATTTTGTATGGTGCACCCTCAACAGGAAATGTGGTTGATTTATCATTGCTAGAAGATTATTATACAAATGGTGGTGAAGAAGCTTTCCCAACTCGTCCTGCTGCACCAGATCCTTCTGAAGGCTTTCAGATAAAAATGGGACCGTTTTTTATTCCACCTGCTTCTGAAAATGAATTTTATTTAAAATATGAAGTAGATTTGGGTGAAGCAAAAGAAGTCAACAGAGTACACACGATTATCTCTCCATATTCACATCATTTTATTACGTATAAATTCCCAACTCCAGATGATGCAGCTGGTGTGAATGAGGGGTTTAGGTCTAACAATGGTTTTGCTCAAAATCCAATTGTAACCAGTGTCGCAGAGACCTATGATATTGCGTTGCCAAATAAAACAGCTTTTTTTTGGGAGGCAGAAGAAGTCTTGGATTTGAATAGTCATTATATAAACTATTCGCCGGATAAAGTTTTTAAAGCGGAAGGGTATTTGAATATCTATACACAGGATTCAGGAACTGCTTTGAAACAAATGTATACGGTTCTGGTTCCGAATTTGGGAATATTTATTCCTAACAATGGAAATGTAGATACAGAAACTGCTTTTGTCAATGCATTTGGAAATCCTTTTGTTTGGCAAATAGGTGGGCATACTCATCAATTGGGAACAGGATACAAAATATGGAAACAAACCCCTTCTGGTGATTATGGTGACTTATTTTATGATGCTTCTTGTCCGGGGGGAATCCCTGGTTGTGTATCGCCATTTTATGATTATGCACATATTCCTAACAGAGTGTGGCCTGAGTTCTTTGGTATCAATTTGAGTCATGGTGTTATTCACGAAGCCACCTATATAAATGACACGGATAGTCCGGTTTCATGGGGCCCACTATCAACCGATGAAATGATGTTATTCGCCATGATGTATGTCAATGATACCACTGGTTTGAATGTAGGAATATCGACTCCTGTTGAAAATTTGGAATTGAAAACAGAACTGTCTGATATTATTGTTTATCCAAATCCTGTTCAAGATGAAATACAAGTAATTTTACCAAACACTTCAGAATCGATTAATTTTAAATTATACGATTTAGTGGGAAGAGAAGTGAAGTCTGTGACTGGTTTGGCAAATGATGCGACGACTATAGATCTTACAGAACTTAAAAGTGGAATGTATTTATATGAATTTATGAATGAAAGTGGAGAGCGAAAAACTGGGAAGTTGTATAAGGAGTAAGATCTGATTTTTGATTGTGATTTTATTGTTATAAATACTGAAATGTGTCATGCTTTTGTGTGACACATTTTTTTTTGAGCCTTAAAAGGGTTCATTAAAACCTTTTGTTCAAATAAGAATTCTTGATTAGTTATTTTCTGGATAGAGTACCCCTAAAAATAAGAGAAGCCGACCATCTTCTTGGTCGGCTTTCTCTTTTGATCATAATGCCGGTTTTTGGGAAGCACAATGATCGCTGCTCTTAAGTGATAACCTCCGAATTGAATGTGTAGTTTTCAGAGCAGAAAAAAAAATTTTTGCAACTCAAACAAACGCCTACCACCGGCGAAAGTTTAATTAAAACAAAGTGTAGTTTTGATATAAAACTTAAAACGAAAAAACTATTTCTCTCTAATTAAGTGCATGGGATAAAAAAAATCGGTCTTCGGGGGAAAAATAAAACCATGAATACGAATACAAAATTTAATCTTTATCTTTTCTCCGAACTGTTTATGCTAATGTAATGCAAGGGGTTCCTTTGGCATTACCCGTTTTGCCGATTTTGTGACCGATTAAATGAAAGAATTTTTAGATATGAAATCGCCTATATATGTGGCGCTTATGTGAGAATGGTGAAGTTTAAGCCAAATTTGACATAACACTTTTCTTTAATGTGACATAAACCTGCTTCGATGCGGGTGTGTAGCTTTTTTTGGCAAATAGATCAACTGGGATCAAAACATTCGCTTCCGGAAAGTAGGTGGCAACACAATCCTGCGGGATGTCATAGGCGACCACTTTAAAATGAGGAGCTTGTCGAACCACTCCATTATAATTGCTTTCTAAGTCAATATACTCGCCATTTTTGAAGCCAGCTTTTTGGATATCATTTTTGTTCATCATAATAACACGACGTCCATTTAAAATACCTCGATAGCGATCATCAAGACCATAAATGGTCGTGTTGAATTGATCATGACTACGGATGGTCATCATGATATATTCACCATCTTTCAAGTCATGTTTCGGAATCTCATTTACAGAAAAATTGGCTTTACCGGTACTTGTTTTAAAATCGCCATCTCTTGCTGCATTTGGTAAATAAAATCCTCCAGGTTCGCGTACTCGTTTATTGTAATTGTCGAAACCTGGAATGACTTGTTCGATTAAAGATCTGGTCTTGTCATAATCAGCAACCAAATCATCCCACTTAATAGTTGAATTTTTTAAAGTCGCATTTGCCAATTTAGCAACAATAGCCGGTTCACTTAATAAATGCTCAGAGGCAGGTGTCAGATTACCTCTAGAAGAATGCACAATACCCATTGAATTTTCTACGGAAACAAATTGTTCGCCATTAGTTTGCATATCTTTTTCGGTGCGACCAAGACAAGGTAAAATGATGGCAGTCTTCCCGGTAATCAAATGACTTCGATTTAGTTTAGTTGATACTTGTACGGTCAAATTACAATTTTGTAATGCCTTCGCGGTATAATCTGTATCTGGTGTAGCGGACAAGAAATTACCACCCATTGCAAAAAAGACTTTCACTTTTCCTTCATGCATTGCCTTGATGGCTTCAACGGTATTGTACCCATGTTCGCGAGGAGGATCAAATTGACAAACGGATTGCAACTTATCTAAAAAAGGTTTTTTGGGGCGATCATAAATACCCATTGTACGATCTCCTTGCACGTTGCTATGTCCACGTACGGGGCAAGTACCTGCTCCTGGCTTACCAATACTCCCTTTTAATAACAATAAATTTACAATTTCCTTGATGTTTTGTACTCCATTTTTATGCTGTGTCAAACCCATTGCCCAACAAGTGATGATTTTATCGGCATCCACAATCATCTCAGCCGCTTCATGAATCTTTGACAAGGGTACTCCACAAATTTCTGACAATTCATTTAGGTCAAAATCATTTAGTGTGTTGACAAATTCATCATAACCAGCTGTATGATTTTTGATAAATTCGTGATCGAAAATATTACCAGTGCTTTGTTCTTTATCCCAAAGAATTTTTAGGATTGCTTTGAATAGTGCAACGTCCCCATTTATTTTCACTTGTAAAAATAAGTCCGTTAACTTGGTTCCAGCTCCTGCCATATCCAATGGACTTTGCGGATGTTTGAAGCGAATCAATCCAGTTTCAGGAAGTGGGTTGATGCTGATGATTTTAGCACCTGCTCTTTTTGCTTTTTGAAGAGCGGTCAACATTCGCGGATGATTGGTGCCTGGATTTTGTCCAATAACCATTATCAAATCCGTGATATAAAAGTCCTCCAATTTCACAGAGCCTTTTCCGATACCAACGGTTTCTGATAATGCAACCCCACTTGATTCGTGACACATGTTGGAGCAGTCCGGCATGTTGTTGGTTCCATATTGTCGAACAAATAGTTGATATAGAAATGCAGCTTCATTACTGGTTCTGCCTGAGGTGTAAAAAACGGATTCATTAGGAGAAGCGCAATTATTTAGTTCTGTTGCAATGGTGGTGAAAGCATCTTCCCAAGAGATGGGTTCATAATGTTGGGAACCTGCTTTTAATATCATAGGTTCGGTTAGGCGACCACTTTTTCCGATTTTGAAATCAGACCAATTGGAAAGGGTAGTGACATCGTGTTTCTTGAAAAATTCATGAGTCACTCTTTTCGTTGTCGCTTCCTCTGCAATTGCTTTAGCACCATTCTCACAATACTCTCCCAATCCTGAACGATGATCATCGGGATCTGGCCAAGCACATCCGGGACAATCAAAACCTGTCATCTGATTGACACTGAATAAAGTAGATTTGCAGGTACTCAGATTCATTTCCTCTTTTACATGACTCAATGAAGATATGACGGCTGGCATTCCTGCAGCCACTTTTTTAGGAGCAACTATTTTGATATTCTCTTTTTCAATCGGTGGAGTAGCACACAATTTTTGATTCTTCATTTTAGCAAGTTAAGTTTGGATTGGGATACGCATCGGATTCATCTTCGCCTGCTCGATCGGTGAGGCAAGCAAAATCTTTTTCTACTAATATTTTTAAGTTGGATGCTTCGTCGATCGTTTTGGAACTTTCGATGGATACTTCTTCTGAATTTGCCCAATCATCAATCTGAGTGGTTGGAATTCGGACTTCAATTTTATTGGATTCAAATTTTACATCAATTTCTTTATTTGGCCATTTGGTAATAGCATAGGTCATTTTGCCATCAGTTCCAAAATTGATATGACTTTCAAAACGTCCTTTGTCCGCTAATTCTGTCACTTCACTTTTCATTAGTCTTAACCGTATTGAATTATCTTTGATCCGCAGTTTCATTTATTGAATTTTGTCTTATGTAATTTAAGAGTTTTTTCGGACTTCGTTGTTAGTGGATGATGATACTTTATGGTTTTATTGTCACTGCAACTTTATTGTAGCTGCTAACTTCAGTTGGCAAGCTCAAATAAGCAAAGCGCTATTTGCACCTTTAGAAATGAGGGCTGCTTCCACCTTTGGAAATGAGGGCTGCCTCCTTCGTTGGCAGAGGGTCGCCAAATGAATTTGGCGGTTACGTTGACGTAGCTTTTTACTAATTTTAAAAATATGAATGCATTATTAGCGGATTGGAAAAATGGAGGATCATTTATTTCTTTTGGTCCAAATGGATCTCAATTATTTGTAAAAGAAATGGGGGATTCGAATGCTAGTGTAGACAAGACCTTATTGTTGTTGCATGGATTTCCAGAATCTTCATTTTCATATAGTCGTGTTGTAAATGGATTGTTGAATATATTTGATCGAATCATTTTGTTTGATATGATTGGATATGGTTTTAGCGATAAGCCGGTCAAGGGTTATTCTTACTCATTGATGGATCAAGCGGATAGTGCTTTTGAAGTATGGAGACATTTTGGAATTTCTGGTGGACATTTATTGGCGCATGATATGGGGAATAGTGTTGCTACTGAAATTATTGCGCGGGAGGTTGATGGAAAATTACCCATTTGGTTTTCAAGTGGCTTCAAAAGTTTGACATTGACTAATGGTAGTGTAGTTTTAAAATTGGCGAGTTTAAGATTTATGCAAAAGATGTTGTTGACAAAAATGAGATTCGTTATCACAAAATTTATGAATTATCCGATATTTCAACAACAAATTAAGAGCGCGCATGGAAATGATGATTTATCCGATGAAGTGATTGAATTGTTATGGGAAGGAAATAAATTGAAGAATGGAACAAGTAAGAGTCATTTAATGATCAAATATCTGAATGATCGTAAGCGTTATGAATCGAGTCGATGGCTACCTGCATTGGGTAAGACGAAAATTCCGGTTCACATTTGTTGGGGAAAAGATGATGCGGTAGCTAGGGTTGAGATGGCTTATTATTTAAAAGAGCAGGTTTGTTCTAATGCAGTATTGACGATTATGGATGGAGTTGGACATTTTTGTCAGCTAGGGAGTCCGGAAGCGTGGGGAAATGCGATAAGTTCTTTTTTTGAAAATAATTTTGAAAACTTTTCGGGGAGTTATCTATCATAATTTAAAGTCTACTTCCTTGCCATTCTGAGCGAAATCTTGGTAGGCTAAGATGCAGTCGAAGAATCAAGGAAGCTGTACGATTTTTCAATTTTGACCATGCCGAAGTGGGATGTCAATAGCAAGAAGTGGAGAAATCGATCTCAAGTCAAAGCACCAAAACTAATTTGAAACCAATGATGATAATGCAGCTCCTCTTGGTCCCTTGGTCCCCAAGACTCGCACTTTGGAATACTTGCTGTCTATTACATCCTTCGACATCATGGCTAGCCAAAGCTACCCATGACAAGAATTAATTTTAGGGCTGTTAATGTAGCCGCAGACTTCAGTTGGCGAATTCGAGAATGCCATTTAAAAATGGCAGTTACGTTAACCTCTTTCGCTTTAATGATTCTTGTCATTTCTTCATTAAGTAATCCGTATAGGATTTTATCTTCTCAGTATGACAATAATATAACAATTAACTTTCGTTGTTATTATCTTAATTTTATCAGAGCGAAGCCATAATTGGTGGATCAGGATAGCAATTGGTTTGAATAAATTTTCCGGAAAAAACGAATTTCTTCAGGTGTACGAGGTTTAAACAATTCGATCAGGATGGGTATAAATATTAAAACTATTCCCTTTGGCAAAACCAATTAATGTCATATTTGATTCGGCTGCTAATTCTATGGCTAAACTAGAAGGTGCACCTACCGCAACCAGGATTGGAACACCAGCCATTGCTGCTTTCTGTATCAACTCAAAACTAGCACGCCCACTTACCAACATTATATTCTTGGACAGTGGCAGTTTATTTTGCATTAGTGCATTTCCGATTAGTTTGTCCATGGCATTGTGTCGCCCTACATCTTCTTGTACATCAATGAAGTTTCCATTTGAATCGAACAATACAGTTGCATGAATGCCTCCTGTTGTTGAAAATAATTGTTGATTATTATTTAATAAATTGGGCAGTTTGTAAATAACCTCTTTGTGAATTTGTGGTTCATTAATATCGATTACAAAGGAGCTCGTGGTCTTCACCGCTTCAATAGAAGTTTTGCCACAAACACCACAACTTGAAGTGGTATAAAAATTTCTTTCCAAATTTTTTAAATCAAAGACTCCATCCTTGTCCTTTAGTTGAACGATAATGCGATTTTCATCTGGTTGGCCTAATACATTATTTTTTGAACGGATAGATTCGATGTCATCAGAAGCATTGATAATTCCTTCTGTAAATAAAAAACCTGCAGCTAAAAATCGATCTGCTTTTGGGGTTCTCATTGTTATGGATATTACCTTTTGTACCTCATTCCTATCTTGAGTATATTGGACGATTATTTCTAATGGATCTTCGACGGCAGACACGTCGTCAATTATTGTACGTTGATCACCGTTGATTTTTGTAATACTAATTTTCTTAGTTCCTTTCATATGGATTTTGGTCACGCTTAATAGTCGATAAAATAAGCTTTTTGAGATAGATAAAATAATGTTCTTTTTTTGATTGTCAATTTTAGGTCGATATATATACCTGACATAATTGATGTATAAGATATAAAAAATTGACTGGATAAAACCTCTTGTCACTTTAGTCCTTGATTTGTCAAGTTTGGAAGGAACTTCTGTTGCATCTTGATATCATCAAAAGGAACAAAAGCCATTTCGTTTTTCTCTATTTAACTTAATCATTAACTAACTAATTAAAAAAAGGACTTCATGAAAGTGAGGTCCTTTTTTTATATAACTTAATGTTGATGCGATGAATAGACTTTCATCACTTTTTTCCTCTCTCCGCACTTCTAAATTTCTTCACTTTTCTCATGTTAATTGGTGGAAGCTCTCGGAGAGCTAGTCCGAGAGGTACTCTACAAAGTTTACAATCTGTGAACTGAATTTCACCTCTTTTTACATTTCTGACGATAATTGGATGTTGGTTACTCAAATTGATTTTTTCGTAAAAAAGTAAATCCATGGTTTACTCATTATCTCAACAAGAGGCTTTATGTGTTGTAAATTTGAAATAACAAATGGAGATAAAATTTTTGAAAGATGAATAAATATAAATTGAAAGCATAAGTATTATTAATTGTATTCTGCAATTTGATTTTACTTATTGATTCATGTTTTTCTAAATAAATTTTTAAAACAATATATAGTTATGAGCATATTAAAAAATATTTCTTATTGGGCAAAAAGTAATCCGAAAAAGGCTAGAGCAATCATCCTCATTTCTCATTTTTTGATTGCCTTGAACGCTATACTGTTGGGGATGCTTTTTTATGTGATGGATTTTGGGGAGCTCAATTGGTTGGTGTGGATGACTGCTATTTTTACATTACTTATTTATGCGTTATATCCTCGCAATCAAAGTCGAGAACAATATGTAGATACTTATACAAGACGTAAAATACTGGATTTTTGTTTTGTACTCTGTACCGCTTTTGCGATTTCCTTTGGGGTTTGTAATTATCTACTCATAATGAGCCAACATTTAATGTCAGTCCAAGTACATCTTTAATTGAAGCGACACCAAGTGCAAACTTTGTTGTAAATAAGGGTGCAAATGGTTCAATCATTCAAAATAAAGACATCAAAAATTCACGAAAAGGGAAGTTTAAAAAGTTCAGAAAAATTAAAAAGAAAATTAAGAGAGATTTGTTACTCTTGAAAAATAAGAAAGATTCTGGAGAATCTGCTATCAAAGTTTTGGCGATATTTGGAGTGATTGCAGCTGTAATTATACTAGGTCTATTTATTGCAATATTGTCATGTCATTTTTCTTGTTCTGGTTTTGCTGCTCTGTCAGTTATCACCTTAATCTTAGGTTGGGGTGGTTTAATATATGGGGGTGTCGTAGCAATAACAGATATCGTTAAATGGGATGGATCAAGGATACAAGAAGGAACCAGAACCAAGAAAGAAAAAGTGAAATTATTCAAAAGGTATGCGTTGGGAATAATTGGTGTTTTACTTGGTTTGATAGGAGCGGCTCTTGTTGCTAGTTAAATATCACAGTTGCTTTACAATACAAAAGTTTCCAATACCGCTGCAATTTTCCGATCATTAGATAGCCGGGGGACTTTATTTTGTCCTCCTAATTTTCCAATGGTTTTCATATATTCGCGGAATGCATTTCTTTGAAGCGGTCTGATTTTTAAAGGTTGTAGAATTTTACCAACAATTAAATCTTCATAGTAAATGTTTTGTTGAATCATCAGGTCATCGACTTTCTGTGAAAATGCTGTTAGATTATCTGGCATTTTGTCAAATTCCACAAACCATTCATGATAGGGTAGGGAGTCGTCGCTAGGATTGATTTGAGGGGCAACTGTGAATTCGACGATGGATATATTTTCTTGATTCGCAACAGTGATGAGTGCATTTTCCACTTCCTTTGCAATGACGTGTTCACCGAAAGCAGAAATAAAATGTTTAATCCGTCCGGTAACAATTAGTCGATGTGGATTGGTAGACAAAAACTCAACCGTGTCTCCAATGTTATATCCCCAAAGTCCTGCATTGGAATTGATGATGATCACATAATTAACCCCCACTTCGACATCTACTAAATTAATTCTGGTTGGATGCTCATTGTGAAATTCATCTGCTAGAATAAATTCGAAGAAAATACCCGATTTTGAATTGAGCAACAATCCTGGTTCTGTCTGCGAATCTTGAAAAGCTATGAAGCCTTCAGATGCAGGATAGGTTTCTACGCTGTCCATTTTCTTACCGACTAGTGCTTCTAATTTTTGACGATAGGGTTCAAAGTTGACACCACCATAGACGAAGACGGAAAAATTTGGAAAAATATCTTTAATGTATTCTTTTCCCGTTTTCTCCAAAAGTTTTTCATAATACATCTGAACCCAAGGTGGAATTCCACTGATGAGTCGCATGTCTTTGTCATAAGTTTCGTCAACGATTTTACCGACTTTCGTTTCCCAATCTTCAATTGAATTGGTGGCGATAGAAGGCAATTGATTTTTGCGAAGCCAAGCTGGAACTCGATGATTGACGATTCCTGAAAGTCTACCGGTATTGATGTTTCCTGTTTTTGTGAGTTCAGGACTACCGCTTAAAAAAATCATTTTTCCATCAATAAAATATGGATTTCCGGTTTCGTAGCTGTAGTTAAAGAGTGCATCTCTGGCGGTCCCAAAATGGTTGGGCATGCTTTCTCTGGTGAGTGGAATGTATTTGACACCGGAGGTAGTTCCTGAAGTTTTTGCAAAATATATTGGTCGTCCTTTCCACAAAACATTTGATTCACCTTCAATAATGCGTTGAATGTAAGGTCTCAATTTTTCATAAGTACGAATCGGCACTGCTTGTTTGAAATCATTATAAGAATGTATTTTATCAAAATGATGATCCTTTCCAAATGAGGTAGTGGCTCCAACTTTAATTAGTTTTTTGAAAATACTTTCTTGGTGTTTTACAGCATTTGCAGACCACTTGCGAATGGTAGAAGCTGTGTTTTTTGCGATGGGTTTTATGATGGTGGATTTGAAACGCAATTGTTTGTCTTTGTGATTTTGAGCTGGAAAAATACGGATTTTTTTTGGGAAGGAGGGTTACATATGAGCGAAGGGTTGCACATGTTGTCACATGTTTCACCCTTCGTTGGGGGTTATATCGTTCCTTTGGAACTTTGGGGGGAGGAGGTTTTTATCGGAGCGGTGTGGTACCCCTTTTGTCTATCGACATTTTCCCCTTTAAAAATGGGGAAAACAGTTCAAGCAATAAACGTTTAATTATTTAAAATTAGGAGTGATATTGAAAGATTGGTATAAAAAAAGGGTTGCTTGCACATGTTGTCACATGTTTCACCCTTCGTTGGGGGTTATATCGTTCCTTTGGAACTTTTAAATATAGTAAGGACAAAAAAAAGCTGCCTTGCGGCAGCTTTTATATAAATCGGTTGTGGGACCTAATCAGTTAATGGGGTAATAATAAATCGGAATTTGACAAACCCATTGGAATTTCTCGACTTCGCTCGAAATGACAAATTTGAATTCGTGCGATAGTTTTTAATTAGTTGACTTCGCTCGAAATGACAATTTTGATTTCGGTCGATAGTCTTTTTATTTAATCGGTATTGGAACTAATCGATAATCGGGTTGTAGATCTTGTCGTCGGCTGAATCAGTCGATTCGTAGATCTTCAAACTGGACATCGGGATATTTACTTTCATCAAGGGTAAATACTGCTGCGTCTATCGGTTTGTTGACCTGTTGACTGATCACTTTTAAGGTGAATCTTGAGCCGTCTTTACCAAAACTTTTTAATCTAACAATATTTTTACTTTTTTTGTCGACAGTCAATCGAAGTTTGGAGTATTCAGAATCTGGGTCCATAGGTTTGAACTCAATTTGCTGAACTACTTTTCCATTTTCTTCAAATTCGTTGCTTAAAATAAAAACATGATCGTCTTTCTCATACATGCGCAGCATATCTTTTGGGGATAGCATTGCTTCCTCATCATCAGATGCTGCGTTCGTTATTTGTATTTCTTTGTTGCTTTTTAAATGCACCCAAACCGTTTCCCCGTTTGAGATTACCGCTTGCTCATCCATATCAACATGGTACTTTTCTCCTTGCTGCCACATGGTGCCTTTTTGAACGATTTTATCCTCTTCTGGATATTCGATTTCTAAAGCAAAATCAGCTTGTAAAGATTTAAGTGACTCATAGTTGGTCCGAATGGTTTCTAAGATGGCCTTAGCTCTTGGGTCTGAGTCTTCGGAATTGTTGTACTCGCTTTGAGCCAACAAAAATGAGCTTGAAAAAAGCGTAAGAAGTATAAATAATGACCTGTGCATAAGTTAGTTGTCAGATTTGATATTTAAACGTTATTTGGGCAAGTAAAAACCTTAATGGATAGTTAAAATATTAAAGAAAATTTGTAATGTGTTGATTATCAGTGGGTGTGGGTTTGGATTTTAAGTAGCGTAGACGCATATAGCATAGCAATACTGATAGACCTACTTTAGGTGTACCTACACTTTATATCCACAAAGAAAAGGAAGTTCTGTGTGGCCAAAAAAAATCCCGATAGACGATGCCTACCGGGTTGCTCCTTGAGACGAACTCAAGGTTGCCTCCTATTTCCTGTTCCTTAGATCTTCCAATAACCGTTCCAATTCAACTTCATCGAATACTAAAACTTCTCTGGCTTTGGATCCGGAACTAGGACCTACAATTCCGAATGCTTCCATTTGATCCATGATACGTCCAGCTCGGTTGTAACCAAGGCGCAAACGTCTCTGAATCATGGAAGTGGAACCGTGTTGATTTTGTACCACTAATCTTGCTGCATCTTCAAACATCGCATCGACATCTTTAAAGGTGACTTGTCCTAATCCGCCTTCCGATTCATCTGCATGAAATTCTGGAAGTAGATATGGACCTGCATAGCCGCGTTGTTCTGAAATGAAATCGATTGCTCGTTCCAATTCTGGGGTGTCGATGAAAGCACATTGTAGTCGAATCAAATCACTTCCAAAAGATAACAACATGTCTCCACGTCCAATCAATCGATCGGCTCCACCGGTATCGATAATGGTTCGTGAATCGACTTTGGAGGTAACCCTGTAGGCTAATCTTGCTGGGAAGTTTGCTTTGATAACTCCCGTAATAATATTTACGGATGGTCTTTGAGTTGCAATAATCAAGTGGATGCCGACCGCACGAGATAGTTGTGCCAAACGACCAATTGGCAATTCAATTTCTTTTCCTGCCGTCATAATCAAGTCGGCAAACTCATCAATTACCAGAATCAAGAAAGGCATAAAACGATGTCCTTTCAGTGGGTTTAATTTTCTGGCAACAAATTTTTCATTGTATTCTCTAATGTTTCTAGCATGTGCTTGCTTCATCAAATCATACCGCTGATCCATTTCGATACTAAGTGAGTGTAATGTTGTAACTACCTTTTTTGTATCGGTAACAATTGGTTCATCAATACCAGGAATGGTTGCCAGAAAGTGTTTCGCCAATTTTGAATATGGAAACAATTCTACTTTCTTAGGATCAATTAGAATCAACTTAATTTGTGAAGGATGTTTCTTGTATAACAATGACATCAATACACAATTGATACCTACGGATTTACCTTGACCTGTTGCACCGGCGATCAACAAATGCGGCATCTTGGCTAAGTCTGCGACGAAAACTTCGTTGGAAATGGTTTTACCCAATCCAATCGGCAAGTCCATTTTTGCTCTGGCGAATTTATCAGAATGTAATACTTCTTTCAGCGATACAATCTGTTTGTTCTTATTTGGTACCTCGATACCGATGGTTCCTTTTCCTGGAATGGGTGCGATGATACGAATTCCTAATGCAGATAAACTTAATGCAATGTCATCCTCCAGATTCTTGATTTTCGAAATACGAACACCAGGTGCGGGAACAATTTCATATAATGTAACCGTAGGTCCGATGGTTGCTTTAATTTTTATAATCTCAATTTTGTAATTGAGTAGGGTAGCGATGATTTGGTCTTTATTTTGTTCTAATTCGGTTCTGTCTATTTCGAATTTGGAATCTGCATAATCCAACAACAATTCTAATGGCGGATGTTCGTAAGTAGAAAGATCTTGTGTTGGATCGTAAGGTTCTGAGTGACCAAGTGTTTCACTTTGTATCGCCAACGCAGGTTTTGCACCAGCTGGTTCAGTAGTTGGTTTTGCAATTTCTAGTTCTGCTTCTCCTGCTTTGATAGGTTTTGGTTTGGCCTTCTTGATTTTTTCTAAATCGAATTCTAGCTGTCCTTCTTCTTCTGGTATGAAGTTGATACCTGGTTCCAATGGTTTAGCAGTCTGTTGTGCATTCATTTCCAGGTCTAATCCGGATGCTACGCTAGGACGCAATGTTTCCATTGGTTCATTTGCAGGAATATTGTTGGTGGCCACTGCTGGTTTTTTGGTAGCTCTTGTAGGTATTCTTTGTTTGACTTTTTTGAAGCTAAATAGATTGCTGAAGTAATTTCTCAAATCATACTTGAATGAGTCGTAGGTCATTTCATTGAAATTAGGATCTATGGACCAAACGATATATCCGACTGCCATAAAGAAGAAAAGCATGATGACTCCGAAGGTACCGACAAAATTTCTCAACCATCCAACAATGCTATTACCAACGGCACCACCAATGGGAAATTCTGTGGTTCTAAAAATAAATGCGAATAAGATAGAGAAGAAAATAGTTGCGAAAGCTATTTTCCCAAAAGTTCTAAAATATGTTTTGATTGGTTTTCTTTTGATTAGCGCATTTCCAGTGAACACCAGTGCAGGGATGGTGAGGAAAGATGCTGCACCAAACAACCAATAAAAGAAAGTATGAGAAACGAGTGCTCCAAGCCTACCTAACCAATTGTCTACCTGAATTTCGCTGCTCATGATGTATGAAAAAGAATTTCCCAATACTTCATTTTGATCAGTTTTCCATGTTGATAGGTAGGATATGAAAGCAATTGTGAGGTAGAATGCGAAGAAAAAACATAGAATTCCCAGTATTTTGTATACTCTATCATCGAGCGCACCCCAAGATATTTTCAATTGTTTTTTGTTAGTCTTCTTTTTCCCTTTTTTGTTTACCGCCATTGTGATGAGGGATTAATTTTCATAGTGTTTATAGTGTGGGAGTAAAAATAATTATTTCGCGTGTACTTATATTATAATCTTTAATAAGATTTGGATGAATTCATAAAAAAAGCCTTACCGTGTGAGCAGTAAGGCTTTTTGTTATTTCAAAGAATGTGTGGGAGACTATTTTCTTCCACCATCCATCTCATCTTGCCATTTTTGCAATTTATCCCAATCTCCTTTAGCGGCCATTCCAGCTTGTTTAGACCAAGTTTCTGGGTTATGCATTTGGAATCTAGGACCTCCTTTGTCTAGAACACCGTTGATCCAATTAGCATCTTTTTTAGAGAGACCTTTGAAAGTAGTAACACCGGCAGCATAGATTAATTTTTGGATTGCTGGTCCGATACCTTCGATTTTAGTTAAATCATCTTTCTTACCACTTTTCTTTTTAGATTTAGATTTTTTAGATGAAGAGGAGACTGCTTTTCTAGAAACGATTTTTCCAGCACCAGCTTTTCTTCTTGTTTCACCAACTACTTTTTTGGATACCTGAACTGTTTTCATTCCGGCCATCATTTTTTGTAATTGAGCGAAATCGATTTGCTTAGTTACTTCTACTTCTTTGATTACTTCAACAGGAACTTCTTTGACGATTGTTTTAGTAATTGTTTTAGGTTTAGCTTTCAATTTCTTTTTAGCAGAAGCTAAATCTTTTGCAAGTGCGTCGTATTTTTTCTTCCAAGCCATCATCCCTTTTGTATCGACTACTTTTTTCTCAACAGTTTTAGTAACTACTTTTGGTTTAGCCTTTACTGCTTTTTCGGCAGCAGCACATTTCTTTTTCCAGTTTGCAGCATCTTTCATGGCACCATTTGCTTTTTTCATAGCGGCAGAGCAATCTTTTTCAGCGGCAGCACATTTCTTTTTCCACTTGTCTAAATCTTTTTTGTCTGCTGAATTTTTCTTTGCGTTGGCAGCTGCTTTCATTGCGTTGGCAGCCGTTTTTTCAGCGGCAGCACATTTCTTTTTCCACGCATCAATTGCTTTTTGGTCTTTGACGATTACTTTTTTCTCGACAATTTTTTCAACTGGTACGGTTACTTCTCTGATGAAAGTTTCTTCCTTGATGATTTCAATTGGCACTTCTCTAACTACTTCTACTTTCTTTACAACTGTTTTTACAACAGGGACCGGCACTTCTTTGATTACTTGAACTTCCTTTATTTTTTCAACTACTTTGATGACTTCGACCGGCACTTTCTTAATTACTTCTACAACTTTTATTTTTTCTTTAGTAGCATTGGTTTTTACTGCTTTTTCTTTAGTTACTTCAACTTTCTTGATTTTAGAGTCACCTGGTACTTTTACTGGTACTTCGGAAACTACTTCAACTTTTACAAGTCCTTCTTTCCTCCATCCTTTTCCTTCTTTGAAGATTGTTTCGTAAGCAATTTGCGCTTTAGCGTCAGAGATTTTCGCTTTTTTAGCTACCTGCTTAATTAATTTCTTTTTTTCCATAGTTTGAAATTTGATAAAATGTATGTTTAGATAATAATTCTATAAATAAAAAAATGTTGTTTTATTTTGGTGGGTGGTTATGGGCACAAAAATAACGGTTAACTTTTAAAAAAGTTAACCGTTACGTAATTAATTTGCTAGAAGAAAATTATTTTCTACCGCCATCGAGTTTGTCTTGCAATTTTTTCAACTTTTCCCAATCTCCTTTCGCTGCGATTCCTGCTTGTTGTGCCCAAGTTGCAGGATTGTGCATTTGGTATCTCGGTCCAGCTTTATCCAATATTGCTTTTACGACAGAAACTTTTGTTTTTGAAAGTTTTTCAAAAGTATGGATACCTGCCTTATTTAAAAGTCCAGCAATCTTTGGTCCGATACCTTCGATTTTTTTCAAGTCATCCTTCTTTGCTTTGCCTGCAACTCTCGTTACTTTCTTAGCCACTTTTTTAGGAGCTGCTTTTTTCTTTGTAGTAACCTTTTTAGCGGTTGCTTTCTTAGTTGTTACTTTCTTAGCAGATGCCTTTTTAGCAGTTGCTTTTCCAGTGGATTTTGCTTTTCCAGTGGATTTCGCTTTAGCAGTGGATTTCGCTTTAGCTTTTGAACCTGAAGCTTTCTTAGTAGACTTAGACTTAACTTTCTTGGTTACCTTTGCTTTTCCGACGACTTTTCCAGTTTTGACACCTTTCTTTTCTTTTCTTGAAACTTCGACAGTTGTCATTCCAGCCATCATTTTTTGAAGTTGCGCGAAATCGATTTGCTTCGTCACTTCCACTTCTTTGATGACCTCGACAGGCACTTCTTTAATCACTTCAATTTCGACTTCTTTGATTACTTCTACTGGTACTTTCACCTCTTTGATTTTGGTGACGATTTTTTCAACCGGTACCTTTACTTCTTTGATCACTTCTTTTACTACTTCAATTTCCTTAACGATCTCAACAGGAACCTCTACTCTCTTAATGACTTCAACAGGCACTTTCTTTTCAACGATCTTCTCTACTTCTTTGATCACTTCAATTTCCTTGATGACTTCAACAGGCACTTCTTTAGTTACAATTTTCTCTACTTCCTTGATTACCTCGACTGGTACTTCTTTAGTTACAATTTTCTCCACTTCTTTGATTACCTCGACTGGTACTTCTTTGATTACCTCCACTTCTTTGATTACCTCGACTGGTACTTCTTTAGTTACAATTTTCTCCACTTCTTTGATTACCTCGACTGGTACT
>CALFWW010000271.1 GCA_937928575.1 uncultured Saprospiraceae bacterium
AATTAGTATACCCAGCGAGGTAAATATCTGTGCCGACAATTTCCATATCTGTAATATAACTACTGCCATCAGTACCATTAATTAAAGTTGAAAACAAAAGTGTACCGTCTACAGCATATTTTCGAATAAAGATACTCTCTATTGAATTCTCATTGTGTGTTGTGCCATCAGTAGTAATAAAATCTGGCGAACTAGTATATCCAGCTACGACAATATTTCCATTGGCATCTATCTCCATCACGTCCCCACTGTCAAGGTCGGATCCTCCTATATAGGTACCTAATATCTGATTGCAATTAGGGTCAATCACAGCAAGATAAGCATCTGTAGCTTCGCCAGTATGCCAGTTCTCCCCATTGATTACTGGAAGGCTTACTGCTGTCAAAGGATCATAATGCCAAGGAGTGAAATAGATATAAGTATATCCATTAATTGTTTTGACTGCAACACCACTATTTATAAAATCTGCATCATCATTCAAGATGGTGGCGCAGTCGATATATCCTTGGGCTGTTGATTTGTTTGTGAAACAGAGTGTACATAAAAAGAATATTCCAATCAAAATAGCGTTTTGACTCAAATATTTTTTGGTACGTTTATTCTGAAAATAAGCGAACCAGTTGATAAATGGGATAGAAAATTTCATCAAATAATGTTTTTGTGAGTTATGAGGCATACACTAGTATGCTAGTACTTTTATTAGAATCTTATTGGTTGGTTGGGAGACTAACATTTAAACGAATAAATATTATGCCAATTAACTGGTCAAGCTTGGTATTCGTCCCTTCGGGTTACATTTCAATCATCATTTTTTGATTTAATTTTTCATTTTGAATGCAATTCCTCATAATTAAAATGCTCATTTTGGAGACCGATAGATGTGCTCATCGAAATTAAATTCATTTTAGAATACAATTTGTATTAAAAGGTTGGCTAGAATAGATACCAATATTATTTCCTTCATAAGTAGTTAATGCTTTCAAACTCAAACTTAATTTGAAAGTGGATTAATTGTTAAAAAATTAAGGCTCCTCTAATTTGTTTCTTCTACTATAAATTATCTTTGGGCTTTAATAACAAGTAGAATTAGATTTATGAAGACAATTACAACGCATTTGACCCTGATTTTTTCATTCCTAAAAATTAACTGGACCTTTTATTGCTTGTTTTTTTGCACTTCTTTTTTAATGGCACAACCCACTTCTCAAAGAGTGGAAGGTACCATCACTGATGAAAATGGAACTCCTTTAATAGGTGCTGATATTTTGATTGTAGATACTAATCCTCTATTGGGTAGCACAACAAATGAAAGTGGTGACTTTGAAATTTTAAATGTGCCTTATGGAATGTATGAGATTGAAGTAAGTTACGTCGGCTATGTCAAAAAAAGGATAAAAGATATTGACGTCAATTTCAATAAGATTACTCGAATTGAACTTGCACTGAAGCGAAACATTGATTTGGAAGCGGTCATTGTCAAACCAACTTACCCGATCAAGTCACGTCCCAATAGTTTGCAGATTTTAACCATTGAAGAAACACTTCGGTATCCAGCTACCTTTTATGATCCCGCACGATTGGCAACTGCTCATCCAGGAATCTTATCGAGTAATGATCAAGCCAATAATTTAATCATTAGAGGTAATTCACCTAACAGTATGAATTGGTATTTGGAAGGAGCCGAAATCGTCAACCCGAATCATCTATCGAATGCTGGAACCATGTCTGACCGCATCACAACATCTGGTGGCGGTGTCAATATTTTGAGTGCACAATTAATGAAGAAAGCAGAATTTTACACCAGTGCTTTTCCGACTGCTTATGGAAATGCATTGGCAGGGATCATGGATGTTGATATTCGAAAAGGAAAATATGATCGACATCATCAAACTGCTCAAATAGGTTTGTTGGGAATTGACATCTCTGCTGAAGGACCTGTTGCAAAAGACAATGATGATGCCTACCTTATCAATTACCGATATTCTACAATTGGATTGTTATCTAATTTAGGAGTTGATTTGGGAGATGAAGAAATTAGTTTTCAAGATTTGGCTTTCAATTTGGTTTTGCCCTCTAGGTCTATCGGTACTATTGCGCTTTTTGGAATGGGGGGAATTAGTAAAAATATTTTTGAAACTAAACGGGATACGTCATTATGGGAATTTCAAAAAGATCAATCAGATATTCGATATGAAAATAAAATGGGTGCTGTTGGTTTGACGCACAATTGGGATATAGAAAACGGACGCCAACTAAAAACCACATTTGTAATTTCTGGACTGGATGCGGATAGAATAGGCACACTGCTGGATGATGATTTCCAAGAAGTTTTTTCAGATATAGATAAAATCACAGAAAATAAATGGAGTTTTCATTCAATGTATGCGCATCGATTCAGTCAACAATATACACTCGATACCGGTTTGAGATTTACCTCTATTGGAACAGAATTTTTATATACGATTTCAAATTTCACTCAAAATTTAGGAGATCATCGACGCAACTTGTGGCAACCGTATGTCAATTTTAAAACACGGTTTAGTGATAAACTAGAATTGAATGCAGGTCTTCATTTTTTAAATTATTCTTTTGCCAACGTTAATCTACTAGAACCTCGTTTGTTTGCAAGGTATAATTTAAATGACAAGTCTAACATCAATTTTGCATATGGACTCCATAGCACTTTGCAACAACCTCAAATTTATTTTACAAGCGCAAGTCCACTTTACACCAATGAGGAATTGACACCAACTCGAGCACATCATTTGGTGTTGGGTTATCATCGTTTTTTGAATAGTTTCACCAGTTTCAGTATGGAAGGGTATTATCAGCAATTGTTTGATGTACCTGTGGATCAACTTGCTGCTACTTCATTTTCGGCGCTCAACATGATGGAAGGCAATGTGTTAAATAAATTGGTTAATCAAGGGACCGGAAAAAATTATGGGGTAGAATTAAGTCTAAAACGATTTTTAACCAATGATTTATTTTACTTATTCAACATTTCCTTATACGAATCCAAGTATAAAGGAAGTGATGGAATAGAGCGAGATACCCGTTTTAACGGCAATTATATCTTAAACGCGACAATTGGAAAGGAATTTTTGAAATTAAAATCCCGAAAAGAGGAAACTAAAAGAAGAGTAATAGGGTTTAACTTAAGAGGCTTGTACGCAGGAGGCCTTAGAGAAACGCCGATTGACGAAGTAATATCATCACAAATTGGAACAACGGTTTATGATGACAACAATGCATTTTCCCAGAATCAACGTGATTACTTCAAGATTGACATTCGTTTTTATAGAACGATTGTTGGTCAAAATATGAGATCTACAATTGCCATTGACGTGCAAAATGCAACGAATCAAAAAAATATAGCATTCAATTATTTTGATGCATTCCAAGGAGTGGTAGTCAAGAAATATCAATTAGGAATTATTCCCAACATCAGTTATAAAATTGAATTGTAAACATTTTTGAATTAAATAAAAAATCACCTTTGAAAATAACTAACATTATACTTGCAATAGTTTTTATTGCATTTGCTGTCCTACAGTATAATGATCCAGATCCATACATTTGGTTGTTTGTATATGGAGTCACTGCTCTATTATGTATAAACTCAGCATTGGGTAAAACTTTTAGGCTGGCCAATATTTTACTAATTGTATTTTCAGTAGTTTGGATGGTATTACTAGTTCCTCAACTTGTCGAATGGATTGTTGGAGGAATGCCCGCTAGCAGCAACGCGAGTGATCGCGCCGTGGTTCAACTAGAATTGGTTCGAGAATTTTTTGGATTATTGATGGTGATTCTTACCATGCTCTTACAATTACGCAATGCTAAATCTGCTGAAATTAGTTTCAACAATAATTAATAATTTCCATCCTAAATTTTCCATCATTTTAGAATACAGTTCGTATTAGAGTGAATTTCATTTACACTTTTCTTTTCCTTTTGAGAATTGATTACATTTGATTAAATGGAGTCAATTATGAAATATTTACCTTTCCTTTTTTTACTTTTTGTTGGATTTGCTTGTACACCTAAAGTATCAAAGATTATTAAGCCAACCATTTTGACGGATGAACAACTTCGTCAGAAAGCGGATGAATTGGCCCATAAATTTATCATCACAGATGGTCATGTTGATTTACCTTATCGTTTGAAAATTCAGAATTTTAGATTTACAAAAGAATTGTTAGGAATTCCGATCGAAACAGATGAAGGTGATTTTGATTACAAACGTGCAAAAAAAGGTGGACTCGATGCGCCCTTTATGTCTATCTACGTTCCTTCATCCTATCATACAGATGGTGGCGCCAAAGAATATGCGGATTCACTAATTGACATGGTACGAGGAATTGCGGAAGAATTGCCGGAATATTATTCGATTGTAGTATCTCCTCAAGAAGTGGAAGCCAATTTTAAAAAGGGGATTTTGTCACTACCTATGGGAATGGAAAACGGCGCACCGATTGAAGATGATTTAGATAATGTGCAGCACTTTTATGATCGTGGAATTCGGTACATCACTTTGACTCATTCTAGAGATAATCAAATTTGCGACTCTTCATATGACACGACGCGCACGCATAATGGACTCAGCACTTTTGGTGAAGCCGTTGTTAAGAAAATGAATCGAGTAGGCATCATGATTGATGTGAGTCATATCTCTGATAGTACCTTTTATCAAGTGATGGAATTGTCCAAAGTTCCGGTTATTGCATCTCATTCTTCTTGTCGAAAATTCTTACCGGGATTTGAACGAAACATGAATGATGACATGTTGAAGAAGTTGGCTGAAAATGATGGAGTCATTCAGATTAATTTCGGCTCCACTTTTATTGATATGGAAGTTCGTGAAAAAAATCATGCAAATTGGAATAAAATGGATTCTTTGATCCGATTAAATAATATTGATCTCGATACGCCAGAAGGTAAATTATTTAGAGAGCAATTCAGAAAAGACAATCCGACTTTATATGCCGATGTTGAAACGGTGGTCAAACACATTGATCATGTCGTTCAATTAGTAGGTGTAGAGCATGTTGGTTTTGGAAGTGATTTTGATGGAGTAGGCGATTCCTTGCCGACTGGTATCAAAGATGTTTCTCAATATCCTAACATTATATATTTATTGTTGAAAAAAGGATATTCGGATGAAGACATCGCCAAGATTTGTTATAAAAATGTATTTAGAGTGTGGAATGCTTGTGCTGACTTTGCTAGTAAGGTAAAGTAGTTGATTGCAGTCTGTTATTTTTAGTCGATTAAAAATTTGTTAGTTTGAAAAAGTATATTCTTTCTTTTCTATATGAATTCTATGAAGAGGATTAAAGGTTTCTTTTTTGTTTAATTCGATTTTTCTTATCCAATTTGAATGCAGTATTATTTGGATTTTTCACAATTGATCTTTGTTCATTTGGTGTCAACTTTTTTATTGGTCTCATCATTTTATTTTTTCATTAATTACATCTTCTCTAACTTCCGCTCCCGCTGCATCAAGATCAAATCCAACAATTCATCTACATCTTCAGGTATTTTTACCTCAATAATCCCAATATCAAATACATCTTCATTAATGGTGTCATTTTTCCGAAATTTGTAACGAAGGAAAAAGCCATACTTTAAACTACTTCTTTCATGAATCTTCTTTTTGTGAAAAATCGTTCGGGCAATCCACGTCCGCATCGGACAATCTTTGGCTACAAAATATTTTGGACAATCTTGTTCCATTATCTTCCGAATCATTTTTTGCGACAACTTATCAATATGTCGGTCTCGCTCGTTCCTGTTTTTGACGACAATCATTTCCCTTCTGATTATTTTTAAAAAATTATAAAATATTAATGCCACAACCCTTGCTAAATCAAAAATAGTTCTTTATCATTGCAAAACAAAATGTTTTAAATAAAAGTATTTAAATCTACAAAATGTTTAACAAGGCTATATTACATCTCGACCTCGATTCATTTTTTGCGTCGGTCGAGATTCTGAAAAACAGCGTACTAAAGGGAAAACCAGTGATAATAGGAGGGAATAGCAGACGTGGCGTAGTAGCTTCATGTAGTTACGAGGCACGTCGGTATGGTGTACATTCAGCGATGCCTATGCATATGGCGCTTCGTCTGTGTCCCGACGCCATTGTGTTGCGTGGCGACATGGAATCCTATTCTAAATATTCGAAGTTGGTAACGGAGATTATTGCGGACGAAGCACCGCTTTATGAGAAGTCATCCATCGATGAATTCTATCTGGACTTGTCTGGAATGGATAAGCATTTTGGTTGTTATAAATGGTCAAAAGAGTTGCGAGAAAAAATCATTAAGAATAGTGGTTTGCCTATCTCATTCGGTTTGTCGGTCAATAAATCGGTCTCCAAAGTGGTCACCGGAGAATTCAAACCCAATGGAGCCATGCAAATTGAGCCAGGTCAGGAAAAACCATTTTTGTCACCATTGTCGACCCGCAAGTTGCCTTCTGTAGGAAAGCAAACTTATAAGAAATTAAGTTTCATGGGTGTACGTACAATAGGTGTGTTGAGTGACATTCCTGCCCGATTGTTGGAAAGAGAATTTGGAAAAAATGGAGTAACACTTTGGAAACGTGCCAACGGGATTGATAATAGTCCGGTAGTCCCATACACCGAAAGAAAGTCAATCTCAACGGAACGTACCTTTAGTAAAGATACTATAAATGTCACCAAGCTTCGCAACCTCATCGCAGGGATGGCCGAGCAGTTGGCATTCCAACTAAGACAATCCAAAAAACTAACCTCGTGTATCACCGTCAAAATTCGATACACTGATTTTAATACTTACACTAAGCAATGCAGGATTCCGTATTCAGCAAGTGATCGGGTGCTCCGTGATAAAGCACATGATCTTTTTGAGAAGTTATATGACCGTCGACAACTTGTTAGATTGGTTGGTGTCCGTGCAAGTGGATTGGTCAATGGCAGTTATCAAATTAATTTGTTCGATGACACGCTTAAAGAAGTGAGTCTGATGCAACAGATGGATCATATCCGCAATCGTTTTGGTAAAGGTGCTATCATGAAGGCGTCTGGGATGGGAGTTGGTGTGCGGGTAGAGCCTTTTTTGAATCCGTTTGCTAAGGGGTGAGGGGGTGAGGGGGTGCGTGTGAGGAGACGTGAGTGTGAGAGTGTGAGAAAAGGTGAGTGTGAGGACGTGAGTATGAGGACGTGAGTATGAGGACGTTAGCTAGGGGCGTTGCCCCGAGCTAGTATGCGTGACCCTTTCAGGGTCATGCGAAAATGTAGCAAAAGACCCAGCGGGTCACGCATTATAACTTGGGGCGACCCGGCGACGGCCCAAGAATTTCACAAAATTCAAAAACAAACGATGCCTCAATCCTTAGTCAAAAATTATTTACATATTACTTTTAGTACAAAAGGTAGACTGCCATTGATGGACAAATCTATTCAAGAAAAACTTCATGGGTATCTGGCAGGTATTTGCAATGATATGGAGTGTTATGCTATAGAAGTAGGTGGGGTGGAAGATCATGTCCATATCCTTTGTTTACTCTCAAAAAAATTGGCGCTCATCAAACTATTAGAAAATGTAAAAAAGAATTCTTCAAAATGGATGAAAACACAAGGGGAACAGTATCAAAACTTTTACTGGCAAATCGGGTACGGTGCATTTTCTGTAAATCCATCAGAATTTGAAATTGTTAGACGATATATCCAAAATCAAGAAAAGCATCATCGAAAGAAGAGTTATAAAGATGAATATCGTGGATTTTTAAAAAAGTATGATGTCGAGTATGATGAGCAATATGTCTGGGATTAACTCATTTTGTAACAATAAATTTACATTTTCTTAAATCTAGATAATATTCCTCATGTCAGGCCCATAAATGCAAGACCCCTAACAGAGTCACACAACCTAACTTGGGCAACGCCCAAGTTAGTGCACTCAGCTAGGGTCTCATGAATCCAGACCCCAAAGGGGTCAAGCAGCCCAACTTGGGGCAGCGCCCCAAGATAACACGTCCTCACGTCAGGCGGTCCCCACGTTAGGCTGCGCCTCACGTTAGGCGTCCCCACGTTAGGCTGCGCC
>CALFWW010000272.1 GCA_937928575.1 uncultured Saprospiraceae bacterium
TTTGAGCGAGGAGTACACGTACTCCTCGCTCAAAATCTCAATCCTCTCATGTCTCTCGAACTCTAAAAGTACTTAAAGTTGTGATTCTTTTTGATATTCTTCAGCGTCTCATAAATCAACTTAATGACCGCTTCCACATCATCTTTATGTGCCATCTCCACCGTAGTATGCATATAACGTAGCGGCAATGATATCAATGCAGAAGGAACGCCACCATTTGAGTAAGCAAAGGCATCTGTATCCGTGCCAGTACGACGAGACGCAGCTTCTCTTTGAATATCAATTTTATTTTTATTGGCAGTGTTGATGATTAAATCCAACAATTTGTTGTGGACAGCAGGTGCGTAGGTGACAGATGGTCCTAACCCCGCTTTTACATCACCATTGATTACTTTATTCATTAAAGGAGTTCCCGTATCATGGGTTACATCAGTGATAATTGCAACATCCGGTTTGATAGTATTGGCAATCATTTCAGCTCCACGTAATCCTACTTCTTCTTGAACTGCATTGACAATATATAAAGAGTAAGGAAGTTTCACTTTGTTCTTTTTGATTAATCGAGCAACCTCTGCAATACAAAATCCACCCATCCGATTATCTAAAGCACGACCCACATAATAGCGGTTATTCAACTTCATCATTTCATCATCGAAAGTGACAACACAACCGACATGAATACCCATTTTCAAAACCTCCGCTTTGTCTTTCGCGCCGACATCAATAAAGATGTTTTCAAGAGTAGGTGTCAATTTAGAACTTTCTCCTTTACGCACATGAATAGCAGGCCAACCAAACACTCCTTTTACAAATCCTTTTTTGGTATGGATATTTACTCGTTTTGAAGGTGCGATTAAATGGTCAGAACCACCATTACGCGTAACATTGATAAAACCAGAATCAGATATATGATGAACAAACCACGATATCTCATCTGCATGACCTTCAATGACAACCCGATAATCTTTACCAGGATTAATGATTCCGTATGCAGAGCCATAATTGTCGATGTCATATTCATCAATATAAGGCTTCAAGTATTCCAACCACATCTGTTGTCCTGGAGCCTCAAATCCAGTCGGAGATGTATTGTTTAAATATCTAGTTAAAAATTCCTCTGATTTTTTATTAATAATCGCCATCGTCAATACTTTTTTAAAGGGCTGAAGTTTTATTTTATTAATTGATTTTTACCCCAACTAGCTGGATCTTTTTTCCATTCTTTTAGGGTTTGTAAATCGGCTTGTTTGATATAATTGGTTTCGTAAGCCTGTTCTATTAACACATCATAATTGGATAATGTTTTGAAAGGACAATTTCCTTTTTCAAAAGTTTCAATTGCACTTTGCAAACCATAACTGAAAATCGCTAACACTCCAATTACATCATGTCCATTTTCTCGAAGTGCTTCAACTGCTTTCATCGAACTTCCTCCTGTTGAAATTAAATCCTCGACAACTATTACTTTACTGTTCGCCTCCAAATTTCCTTCAATCAGATTTTGTCGACCATGTGCTTTTGCTTTGCTACGTACATACGCAAAAGGAAGGCCCAGCTCATTAGCCAATAAGGCACCATGTGCAATCCCGGCAGTCGCTACACCAGCAATTGCTGTAAAACCATCAAATTCTTTGGATCGAACAACCATACTTTGGATGATGAAACGGCGAATATCAGGGAAGGAAAGGGTAATCCTATTGTCGCAATAAATCGGCGAAAGAATTCCCGAAGCCCAAGTAAATGGATTTTGAGGACTCAATTTAATTGCATTAATTTGAAGCAATCTTTCGGCGGTTCCGGAGGCAATTTTCATAAATTTTACAGGTTTCTTAAAACCGAATGCAAATGTACAAAATATATATAAACGAAACGCCCCTTTTACTTCAGGAAATTTCAGCTCGCTCCAAAGAAAAATTGGACCCAGAAAAGATATTACAGGCAAGATATGTCGGAAAACAAAAATCCCTTTTTCACTATATAGATCTTTTGGAAAAGCACCCGAAAATGGAGGAAATTAGATTGTTGGCAACAGATTTAGAAAAATTGTGGGCAGATTTCAAGGGTTTATACAAGATAATCGAAGCAGCTGGCGGCTTAGTGACTAATCCTGATGGGGAAATACTATTCATTTTTAGAATGGGGTGGTGGGATTTACCTAAAGGAAAGATTGAAAAAGGAGAGTCTATTGAATCAGCTGCCGTGCGAGAAGTAGCGGAAGAAACGGGTTGTACCAATATAAAGCTAGGTCGAAAACTGCTGAATACTTATCACACTTACAAAACAGGAAAAGGTAAAAGAGTATTGAAAAAAACGCACTGGTTCCACATGGAAGCGCCTACCCAAAATTTGATCCCTCAAACAGAAGAAGATATCGAATTGGCGCAATGGATGAGTACCAATTCTTTCTTTGCAAAGGACCGAATCGTTTATAGAAATATATTGGATGTAATCGATCAACACCAATTATAAATGGTATCTGGACGTCAAAACCATATTTTTTTTGAAAATAATTTAAAAATTCTGCCAAATAAAAATTCGTTTAGAGGTTTATTTTTTGGTTAAAAAGAGGTGTTTTTAAAAAAATCGAAATAGAAAACTTTTTTCCAAGTTTTTTAGCTTAAAATGGAGAATTGATGCAATAATCCTTCGCTCAGCCAGTTTTCGTAAAGTGCATTTTATGCTTATTTTTATCCTGGAATTATTTTGAATAATACATTAAAACTACCCGAACAGATCATGCAGCGACTCGTGACTTTTATTACCGCACTAACCCTTATTTTCCTTTCTCAAACCTTACAGGCCCAAACCGCAACCACCGAAGAAAACAATTTTGAATCCATTGCAGCTACTTTTGATTTTGATAATGACTGGGGTTTTTACTCTGATCAAAATGATCAATTGTACTACATTGATTTCGAAAATTTAAAAATGAATCTAAGTGATATTGTCGTGAAGAACGAAAATGGAGAAATGTTACTTGAAGAAGAAGTAATGGATTTACCAGTCAATACCATTTTTGAAATTGATTTCAGCGAATTTGGAAAAGGAAAATACCAAATCGAATTGAGATCTTTCACCGGATTCATACATAAAGATATCGAGATTAAATAAGGATTGCCTCCTGTTAATCTTATGCAAAAAAGTGTTCATCTACGATGAACGCTTTTTTTTTGAACTACTTTTTTGGATCGCCAATTCTGATCAATGTAAACTAATTAATTATAGTTTTAAACTTTATGTGAAGCGGACATCGAGCAAGATGAAATAAATAAAAATTAATTAAGCTTTTAAACCATCCATAATAAATTCAGAAATTTGTTTTTCTAATTCAGGTAAATCAATTTCTTCACCTCGCAATGTAAACTCGGTGTATAGCCAATTGAAACTCGATAACATCGTTTTGGTGATTATGTACGGGTTACATTTTCTCAATTCACCGGCATCAATACCATCCTGAATAAGTTGGATTATTTGATCTTCATGCCATTTTTTCTCGTCCTTGAATTTCTGCAATTTTTCATCTTTTAAATTGCGCCACTCAGCGATCAATAAACCGATTTGATAAGGTTTTTGGGCAGGTAAATGGCAATACAATTCAATAATTCTTCTCAATTTTTTGGTGCTAGAATCACTCGATACAAGTATAGTTTTCAAACCATTATTAAAATCCTCAGCAATATCAAAAAGGAAGTTTTCTAAAAGCGCTTGTTTTGATTCTATGTAATTATATACATTGGCCACCTCAAAATTCATCGCTTTAGCTATATCTCTCATAGTGGTAGCTTTAAATCCTTGTTCATGAATTAGTTTAAGTGCTACTTCATGAAATTTATTCTGCTTCTCAATCTTCTTCATTTTTCTTATTCTTAAAAACCTAAAACGCTTGGGTTTGTTCTTTCACACTCGAGTACAAGCACAAGCAACCAGTATGTTACGCTAATATTAGTTCACAATTTTTCGCAAAATGATCTTAAATTGACTTAGTGGCAAGCTAGGTGTGATAAGTAGCCTTAGGTACAAAATTCAATAATACAAAGCGTATCGGAAGTGCTGTTGGTTATTCATTTAAGGGGGTTATTCAATTTAATTAAATAATGTGCTCGCTAAAAGTAGCAAATAGTTTTACCTTTGACAAAATAAATTACATCTTTTTAAAAGATAATTTTTGAGCGTGAAGCAGCTACCAATTTCCATAACAATACAATTACTTAATTCAATATTTTTCAGCGGTATTTGTTTGATTTAAAATCTTTTTATATGAGTAAAACTAAAGTTGCAATAATTGGATCTGGCAATATAGGAACTGATTTGATGATAAAAATAATTCGATTATCTGATTGTTTAGAGATGTCCGTTTTAGTAGGAATTGATCCTGATTCTGATGGATTAGCAAGAGCCAAACGAATGAACGTTCATACTTGTCATACTGGCGTAGATGGGCTGATTGCAACACCTGAGTGGGATGAAATCAAACTTGTTTTTGACGCAACTTCAGCAAAAGCGCATGCTTATAATTGGAGTAAAATTCAAGCATTCCCAGATAAAAAAATGATCGACTTGACACCTGCAGCCATTGGTCCCTATTTAGTGCCACCCGTCAATTTTTTGGAAAACATAGAGGTCCCAAACGTCAATATGGTCACCTGTGGAGGTCAAGCGACCATCCCGATTGTTGCTGCTATCAATCAAGTTGCCAAAGTGTACTATGGTGAAATTGTAGCCTCTATAGCAAGCAAATCCGCAGGTCCAGGTACACGAGCAAACATAGATGAATTTACGGAAACGACTGCAAAAGCGATCGAAGAAGTAGGAGGTGCAGAAAAAGGAAAAGCCATCATCGTATTGAATCCTGCTGAACCACCAATGGTCATGAGAGACACAGTTTTTACCTTGTCTGAAAATGGAGATCGAGAAAAAATCAAACAAAGTGTTATCGACATGGTAACGGAAGTTCAAAAATATGTACCAGGCTATCAACTACATCAAGAAGTTCAATTTGATGATATTCCGGCTTCCGCACCTGTTTTTATTGAGGGCTTAGGATTAAAACATGGTTTGAAAACAACGGTGCTACTAAAAGTAGTAGGAGCTGGTCATTATCTTCCTGAATACGCTGGAAATTTGGATATCATGACCAGCGCTGCTCGTGCTACTGCTGAGCGTATTGTAAACTTGAAAAGTGGAAGTTAGTGCTTAGTAAATACAAATTGAAAACTAACTGTGCATACATTGTTTATAATGTACTAAAGAATACCGACCAAAAACACAAATCAGCATTTACACATCAGCAATCAACATTCAAAAAAAAATATTATGAATCATAAAATATACCTCCAAGATGTAACACTTAGAGATGGAATGCACGCCATCCAACATCAATACGGAAAAGAAAAAATCAAGGAAATCGCATTGAAGTTAGATCAAGCAGGAGTGGATGCAATTGAAATAGCACATGGAGATGGATTGGCAGGTGGAAGTTTTAATTATGGATTTGGAAAACACACTGATTGGGAGTGGCTGGAAGGAATAAAAGAACAATTAACACACGCAAAGTTGACTACGTTGATTTTACCGGGAATTGCAACCATTCACGATCTAAAAAAGGCAAGCCAATTGGGTGTTGAATCAGTACGAATTGCAACTCATTCAACAGAAGCAGATATCGCACCTCAGCACATTGAAGCTGCCAAGAAACTAGGAATGGACGTCGGCGGCTTCTTAATGATGTCCCACATGAATGAGCCTAAAAAATTAGCACAGCAAGCGAAAATTATGGAAGCGGCAGGAGCTGATTGTGTATATGTTGTTGATTCAGCAGGTGCCTTATTGATGGATGGCGTTGCGGATAGGATAAAAGCATTTAGAGATGTATTGGATGACAATACTGAAATCGGAATTCACTGTCATCACAATCTATCTTTAGGAGTCGCTAACACCATAGTTGCATTTGAAAATGGTGCCAATCGTATGGATGCATCTTTGGCTGGAATGGGAGCAGGTGCCGGTAATTGTCCATTAGAAGTTTTAGTAGCTGTCCTCAACAAAATGAACACGGAACACCATTCAGATTTATTTCAATTGATGGATATAGCAGATGATGTCATTCGCCCTTTGCAAACTCGACCTGTCAGAGTAGATCGCGAGACATTATCGTTGGGGTATGCGGGTGTCTATTCATCTTTTCTCATACACGCTGAAAGAGCCGCCGAAAAGTATGGCTTGGATACAAGATCTATTTTGGTAGAATTAGGAAAAAGGAAAATGGTCGGTGGTCAGGAGGATATGATTGTGGATGTTGCTTTAGATATCTCAAGAAGTGCTGGAGGCACTTGAATTTAAAATTTAAAATTATTTTTTCGATCACTTCGTTTACTCAAATTTAAAATATGATCTTGTTTCGTGGGCACTTGGAAGGTAGATTTCCTCGAACCAAGATCAAATTCTGAAATTTAAAAACGAGATTTTATTTTCAATTCTTTGAAATAATTTTAAGAGTTTTTTCTTGCAGTAATTAGGATTGCAGTCAAAATTTTTATTATTTCATTTACTTCGCGTAGTGGTCTATCTACATTGATACTGGTTAGATCACTTCTCTTTAACAGCTCTAACCAATACCTTGATTCAAATGCTTCTTTGTGTGAGATTGTAAGTTTGTAAATAAAATCTTTTCTTGAACAACCAGCTGTTGCTTCACAAATATTTGCTCCAATTGAAGTGCCCGATCTGAGTAATTGTTTTGATATTACAAATTCTTTCTCAGCTTGTAATTTTTTATAAAGAGCAATAATAGTCAATGAAAAATTAAATGACTTATCAACAATTTTGTTTTCCTTTTTCATAATTCTTAATTTTTTTTTGGATTTAAATTCAAGTTTCCTCTATTAAGACGATTGAGATTTGCGGATTCCATAAAATCAATGAATTATTTTTTCAAAAAGTTGGATTTCTATGTAATTTCGACATTTTAATAGGTGTTTGCATCACCATTTAAATCCAAGTCAAACTTAGAAATTAATTCGAGCTCACGTATGTTCCACGTCACTACGTTCATATTATAAATTATAAATTTTACATTCTTTAAAGTGCCTGCACTCAAAGAAAAATATTAAAAAAATGAAAACATCATCCTACATCAACGGAAAATGGAAATCCGCAAAAAAAACCTTCCCCGTCCACAACCCATTCAACAACACTCTGATCGCAGAAGTGGAAGACATGAGCCGTGCAGACTGTGTTGAAGCAATTGATGCGGCATATGATGCATTCAAAGTATGGAGTAAATTCACAGCAAGCAAAAGAAGTCGAATCCTCAAAAAATGGTATCAACTCCAAATAGAACATTCAAAAGAATTGGGCAAATTATTGACGATGGAACAAGGGAAGCCATTGGCAGAAGCGATTGGAGAAGTACGTTATGGAGCTTCATTTGTGGAGTGGTTTGCCGAAGAAGCAAAACGGATTTACGGGGATGTAATTCCTGGACATGGCTCGGATAAAAGAATTACTGTTATCAAACAACCAATTGGTGTAGTAGGGGCAATAACTCCTTGGAATTTTCCAAGCGCAATGATTACCAGAAAAGTGGCACCTGCTTTAGCTGCTGGATGTACCGTCGTTATCAAACCCTCTGAATGGACCCCATTATCCGCACTGGCATTGGCAGAATTGGCGGATCAAGCAGGTTTTCCTCCTGGTGTTTTAAATGTGATTTGTAGTAAAGATCCACAGGTTATAGGTGAGGAGTTGACCTCCAATCCAAAGGTGAGAAAAATCTCATTTACGGGATCTACAAGAGTCGGAAAAAAATTGTTGGAAAAATCCGCAAATCAGGTCAAAAAAGTATCATTGGAATTGGGGGGAAATGCACCTTTTATTGTTTTCGAAGATGCAGATATCGACGCAGCCGTAGATGGGTGTATGGCTTCCAAATTCAGAAATGCAGGTCAAACATGTATTTGTACCAACCGGATTTTTGTCCATGAAAGTATACATGATGATTTTGTGACTAAATTATCTATCAAAATAAATACATTAAAACTCGGAGATGGATTGGAAGAAGGGACGCAAGTAGGACCCATGATTAATGAGGCAGCCATTGTCAAAGATGAAGCGATATTGGCAGATGCGAAAGCAAAAGGGGCGTCCATCCCAATTGGAGGAGGAAGAATGCAAGGACAGTTTTTTCAACCAACTTTAGTGTGCGAAGTAGACAAATCAATGGATATATTCAGTCAAGAAATTTTTGGTCCTATTGCAGCTGTATATAAATTCAAGACAGAAAATGAGGTGCTAGCTTTGGCGAATGATACTGAATATGGCTTAGCCGCTTACTTTTATGGTCGTGACTATGCATTGATTTGGCGAGTTGCGGAAGCTTTAGAATATGGAATGATCGGTATCAATACAGGAATGATTTCAACCGCTGTTGCCCCATTTGGTGGTGTCAAAGAAAGTGGATTCGGTCGCGAAGGTTCGAAATATGGAATTGAAGATTACCTCAATATTAAATACATGTGTTGGGGTGGTGTTTGAAGCTAACACAGGACAGACAGAGGCAAGTCAAACGATGAAATGAAGCTTAAAGGAATCTGAAAAGTGTCCAGTTTTGGAATTGCTCTTTGCATTTTAAAAGCTAAAAAAAAATAGCCGCTTTTCAGCGGCTACCTATATTGCTTGAGACAATCAAATCAAAATTATCTATAAAAAATAAAATTGATTGGGGGGATTAGTCCTAGTTCAAATTATATGCCAATTTTTCTTTATATGTGTATGAATAAGGATAATTCTATCTGATAATGAATAATTTACACAAGAAAAATTTTTATACTTTAAAAAGTCGAGCTGCTAAAAATTCCGCTCAAGTCCGATACCTATTCCGCCATAGGTAAAAACAGTTGGAAATTCCACAATGCTATCATCCTTGATCCACAAAAAACTACCAAATGCTTTTAGCGCCAACTGCTTATTTACAAGTAGATGCCGATACCCGAGTGCGGACCTGAAAGGAGCTTCGTTATTTTGCATAAAATTTTTCCAAAATGAGAGGTAAAATACATGCTTGCGGCCATACGACAGCTCAACATTGGGAGCAACAAAAGGAAGTAAATCTTCTTTCTTTATTTCGGATAATTTTTTTCTTGGATAAAATAGACCAGCTGTAAAACCGGCAGTAATCGTTAAGTTATTTTTCTCCAGCAACTTATAATTATATCCTGCATCAAGCGCATTAAGATCATTGGAATAACCAGTAATGGAAATTGCGGTTACGTGATTTTTTATAGGAAATACAGGAAAGTCTTGCGCAAATCCTATCAATGGAGCCATTGAAATTACCAGAATAAGGAAGAGTTGCGTCGGCTTGTGTTTCAATCTAATTTTCGTTAGTCAAGAATGAAACGAGGATATTGAAAACTTATTTTCGTGAGCGCAAATTTTAAAATTGAACATCAGCGTCTAAGTTATAATTTATATAAGTCGTGTCTCTACTTCCGACTGTACGAAATTATAATAAGATGGTTAATTCTTGATCCACTGAATTTTTGAACCTTCTCTTTCGGTGACTAAAGTGCGCCGCTACTTAGGAAACGAGTATTGGAGAGCTTTCGGCTTTAAAATGGCAATACTACTTTTAATTTCAAAACTCAACTTTCACTCACCTCACGAAAGCATACAAACTGACGGTCCAATTTATAATTTAAATTTTTCAATTTTCAATTCAAATTAGAAGGTTAATATTTATACTTATCACTCCATAATCTTTGCAACTGCTCCAAAGTTTTTTTCTCAGCCGCATTCTCCTGGGGTTCATAAATTTTCCGACTTTTTATTTCATCAGGTAAAAATTCTTCTTGCGTAAAATTGCCTTCATAGCTATGTGCATACTTGTAGTCTTTACCATAGTCCAAATCCTTCATCAACTTAGTCGGTGCATTTCGAAGATGAAGCGGTACTGGCAAATCACCCGTTTCTCGTACTAAAGCCTGACCACTATTGATCGCCGAGTAGGCAGAATTACTTTTAGGAGAATTAGCTAAATAGATAGCTGCCTCCGACATGATGATACGCCCTTCCGGATAACCAATCATATTGACAGCTTGAAAACACGTTGTTGCCATTAGCAAAGCATTGGGATTTGCCAAACCAATATCTTCAGCAGCAGAAATCACCATTCTTCTACAAATAAACTTTGGATCTTCGCCTCCTTCAATCATTCTTGCCAACCAATATACCGCACCATTCGGATCACTTCCACGGATCGATTTGATAAATGCAGAAATAATATCGTAATGTTGTTCGCCTCCCTTATCATACATTGCGATATTGCGTTGTATCACTTCCTGTACTGTTTCATTGTTGATTAAAATCGGGTCTTCATTGTTATCATTTGAATTACAAACCAACTCCACAATGTTGTACAACTTCCTAGCATCGCCACCACACAAACGCAACAACACATCCGTTTCCTGTAATTCGATTTTTTTCTTTTTTAAATACGCATCTTCAACAATCGCGTTTTCTACCAAACCAATTAATTGCTCTTTTTCTAATGGTTTTAAAACATAAACTTGGCAGCGGGAAAGCAACGCAGAGATGACCTCAAAAGAAGGATTTTCAGTAGTTGCTCCTATCAATGTCACAATTCCTTTTTCGACTGCACCGAGTAGTGAGTCTTGTTGAGATTTTGAAAAACGATGGATTTCATCAATAAATAAAATGGGATTCGGTGCATCAAAAAATCGATTATTTTCTGCTTTCGCAATGGTTTCGCGGATATCTTTTACACCAGAATTAATCGCACTTAATGAGAAAAAAGGACGTTTTAACATATTGGCCATCAAACTCGCCAACGTTGTTTTCCCAACACCTGGAGGTCCCCACAAGATGAAAGATGGAATGTTTTCAGACTCAATCGCTTTTCTCAAAACCTTTCCCTGACCAACAAGGTGGTCCTGTCCGGTATAATCATCCAGTGTTCGAGGTCTCATTCTTTCTGCTAATGGAATCATTTTTGACTTTATTTTAATTGGATGCAGCGATTCTATCCTTAACTGCAAATGATAAGTGAAGTTATTTATTCTTTATGAGTTTACTTAGAAAGCAGTAACTTTATCAGTCCCAATTTTATCTACATCAAAAAATATATTTATATGAAACGACTAAGTCTACTTATTCTATGCACTTTCTGTGCTTTAATGACTTTCGGTCAAGAGACCTTTACAGTCAGTGGGCTCGTTAATTTTAGTGATGGGTCTCCTGCAGATCAAATTCTAATTACTGTTTTATCAACAGACGATGCAGGGAATTTAAATGAAACAGCCATCTACACCAATCCAAATGGATATTATTCCTACGATGTTGTATTTCCATCAGGGACGACTCAAGGCTCCGTTGAAGTGGGTATGCAAGATTGCGATAACAATTGGATCATTCAAGGAGTTACCTATTTGCCAGGAATAACATCTGCAACAATCGATTTTATTTATTGTGCTGCAGGAAGCTGTGAAGTAGTAGTAGAAACTATAGACCAATCTGGTGCTCCTTTACCTTATTTAGTTGCTGAAAATATTTCTGGGTTGCCCCCTTTTTCCTATCAATGGAGTACGGGTGAAATTACTGGAGGCATCTTTCCAACGAATTCGGGTACTTATTGTGTGACAATGACGGATGCGAATGGCTGTGCAGCTGAAAGTTGTGAAATCGTCACGTTGAATCCACCAGTAGATAGTTGTTCAATTACTATTTTAGTCGATACCACAACTGCTGGTGTTGTATTGACAACAACCAATAGCAATTCATCAAATACAACTCCGATTTCATGGCAATGGGATACAGGCGCAACAAGCAATGCACTTGTTGTTGCTCAAGCAGGAACCTATTGCGTGACAGTAACGTATGCCGATGGTTGTACCGCTTCAGATTGTTTCACATATGATGCTAACAATAACGGGCAGGATACCTTGTGTTTTGTAGATATTGCAGAATTCACTTCCCCATCAGGAGGGATTGGTGTGGAGGTAGTATTCCAAACAGGAGTCGCACCATATACTTATTATTGGAGTAATGGTCAACTAGGAACGTCAATTTTTCCAAACGCCAACGGCGAATACTGTGTTACAATAACAGACGCAGATGGATGTAGTGCGGTTGATTGCGAAGAGATAATTGTTGTTCCAGTACCAGATAATTGCAACACCACTATTTCAGTTATTGATACGACAAGTGCCACTTTGATTTTAGGAACTACCAATTCAGGTTCAAACGTAAGTCCTGTTAGTTGGGCTTGGGATAACGGAGCCACCACCAGTGAAATCGCCATTTCTCAAGCTGGTAATTATTGTGTTATTGTAACTTATACAGATGGTTGTATCGCTGAAGATTGTTTCACTTATGTTGGAACCAATGAATGTTCGCTTGGATTAAATCAGATACCAACCAATACCGGATTTGTACATATAGAAACAGTCCAACAAACAGGAGTGCCACCTTATTCTTATTCGTGGGATTTTGGCGTCATTGGAAATTTAGTGACGGTTAGTGAGTCTGGTACTTATTGTGTCACCATGACCGATGCCGTTGGTTGTCAAGCATCCAATTGTGCAACTGTAGTACTAGAATCTTGTTCTACAATAATTCAGGTGGAAGATGGAATTGTTGGGGTCAATATGTTTACAGCAGATGCACCATTCAACAATCCGCCATATGCCTGGTCGTGGAGTACAGGAGAGACGAATAGTGTCATTGCTGTGGTAGACCCAGGTACCTATTGTGTGACCGTTTCGCATGAAGATGGATGTGAGTCAACAGATTGTTATGATTATGATCCAATTCCTGTGGACACCGTTTGTGCGGTTACATTGACGGAACAAATTACGCCGAATGGTCACCTAATTCATTCGGATGCGACAGGTGTTGCTCCCTTTTCTTATGATTGGAGTAATAATCAAACAACTTCATCAGTTGTCGCAATGATGAGTGGGGTATATTGTGTTACAATTACTGATGATGTTGGATGTGTTGCGGAGGCATGTCTAGATGTCGTAATCGATCCAGATAATGATTGTGACGTGGTCATTATAGAGCAAACCAATCCTAATGGGGTGACTGCATTGATTGCACAAACTTCCAATAATGATGTCCAATCTTATTTTTGGGATGGGGCTCTATCAACTTCAATTTTACAAGTCGACGTAAGTGGGGTTTATTGCGTAGAAGTTATTTTTAATGATGGGTGTGTGGCTACAGCTTGTTATGAATATGTTTCAAATTCAGTTGATTCTTGTAGCGTCTTTTTGACAGAGGAAGCAGGTGTTGGAGGAATTGAATATGTAGTAGCAAATGCTTCAGGGATCGCACCGTTTACTTATCAGTGGAGTAATGGATCAATTGGTGGTTCTATTGAAGTATCACCAGCGACATCTTATTGCGTCACCATTACGGATGCCAATGGGTGTGAAGCAGAAGGCTGTATCGTAACAAGCGAATTGGATACCTTTTACAACATTTCAGGTCAGGTATTGTATTTGCCCAACACCATCGAAAGTGGAATGGTTTATTTGATTCAATTCAATGAAGTGGATAGTACTTTGATTGCAATAGATTCAATGACTTTTGGAACAGCAGCAAATGGTTGGACCTATAATTTTACTGGATTGGCAGCAGGTAATTATTTAGTCAAAGCAGGTTTATATGAGAACTCACCGAGTTACACTAGTTTGTTGCCGACTTATCATATAAACCACTTATTCTGGCATGAAGCCACTGAAATCTCTATTCCATATGTTGGCGCTGCTTCTTTTGATATACAACTCGTGCCTGGCAACAATCCTGGAGGCCCTGGTTTTATAGGAGGCTATGTGACTGAAGGAGCGAATAAACCTGACAATACAATTACGGACACAAAAAGTCCAGGTGATCCGATGCCAAATGTATCTGTATTGTTATTAGATAGTAATGACAATCCAATAACACATACCGTAACAAATGCGGAAGGAAGATATGAAATTGATGATCTGCCATATGGTACTTACAAAGTTTATGTTGAAATAACAGGGAAAGATCAAGGAATGCAGCAAGTGACGTTAAGTCCAACTACTCCTGAAGTCGACAATATAGACTTCAATGTGAATTCAACTTATACGACCACTTCGATTACAGAAATAAACGAAGTAAAATTTATCCAATTATTTCCAAATCCAGTAACTGAAAATGAAGTGCTAAGTGTTGCTTTAGAAATGACTACATTTGAAGAATTAACCTTGGAAATTGTTTCTGTCAATGGAAACAGCTTGTTCGCGACGCAAGAAAATGTATCTTTAGGTGTTAATATTATTCAATTGGATATGACAAATCTAGCTTCAGGCGTTTACTTCCTGAATGTCAAATCTTCTAAAGGAGTGATGACGAGGAAATTTATCCGTTGATCACACCATATTTAATTTTAAAATGAGAATCCTCCTATTTCTTGTTTTGCTAATATCCTCTTGGGCAACATCATTTGCGCAAGAGGATATTGCTGTTTTAGAAGAAGAATTTCCAGCACAAAAATTTATGTTTGGCTATGACATTGGAATTGGAATGCACGGTAGTATTAGCTTGGCGCACACCCAAGGATTTTATGTAGATTATAAATTCGCTCCCAAATTCCTGGTCGGAACAGGATTTCAATACAGCATCTTCAAAGGGGATTTTAATATCACAAGTGAAGTGTCCGAAACTAATTCATTAGGTCAAGTTTCATTAATTACGATTCAACCAAGAAGTGTCCGGTATTTTGAACTTCCTATAAATTTATCTTATCGTACTAATCTGACCCAATTATCCCTCGGTATCTCTAATTGTTTTCGTGCAGGGGTGCGAGGTCGCGTAAGAATAGCAGATTTTGATGATCCACTTTCATCATTTATAGGAATCGGGGAAGAGCCATTACGAAAAATTGAACCTTATGGATTTCGTAGATATCATGTTAGAGGACATATTAGTGCTACCTACTTCTCTGAAATAGGGATTGGTTTTAAAATAAAGATATTCCAACCTTTATCGAATTTAGCCACCTCAAGATTAGAAATTCCAAGTGAAAGATCACTTTTCTTACATCGGGATCGACCAGGTGGTTTTACCATTCATTTTATATATCAGTTTCCAAAATTAAATTATTAAATGGATCTAATAAGGTACTTTTTAGTTTTTACTGTTTGTTGGCATTAATCAGTTTAGTGTGAGCGAAGGGTATTTAAAAATGTTTTATTAAACAACATAGAATTGTTATTTACATGTTGAAGATTTCAAGCGCTTAAACACTTCCTATGAATACTAGAACACCTTACCTTTTGAAGTATAAATATTAATTCTATTTTAAGGAAGAAATGCTCCTAAATTATTGAATTTGAGTCATTTCTATCAAGATTATAAAGAAAGCGACCATCCCTGTGCAATTAAAATCTATTTTATATAAAAATTGTCCTAATTTTAAGGTTCCAAACAGTTTTTACTTATGAAATCCATAATTCGTAATTATTCAATTCTAGCCCTCAGTTTTACATTGATTTTTTCAAGTGCGTGTAAGCTCGATGATACGACTATCACAGGTGTTCCTCAATTGGAATACACCACCGTCAATCAATTAGCCGATGTTATCGGAGCTGACCCCCAAAGCTTTTCTGTGAATGCCAATGAAGACCAGGAAATAACCGGTGCTAATGGTATCAAACTCACAATCCCACAAGATATTTTTCGTAATTCAAACGGAGAAATAGTGAATGGAATGGTGGATTTGCAGTTCAAGGAAATTCTGACAAAAAGCGAAATGGTTTTGTCCAACAAACCTTCAGAAACCAATAGTACGTTATTGGAGTCCGTAGGAACCTTTCAACTAAAAGCTTCACAAAATGGTGAAGGTCTAAATATTAATCAACCAATCGGTGTTGAATTAAATGCAAACACAAGTATGTCCGACCCAACAGCTTTAGGTGTCTATTATGGCAATGAAACAGCTGGAGTTGGTAGTTTTGTAAACTGGGTGTTAGATTCAAATAGTCAAGTGCCATTAAATGCAGGTATACATGCGATTGATGCAAATCAGTTGGCTTGGATTAGTTGCGCCAAACCATTAGAATCACCAGAAACTTTTAAAATATCAGTAAGCCCAGGAAGTTTGACCAATCTAAATGATCAACAAGGATTCATTATTTTCGATGATACCAATACAGTGGCAGCCTTAAGACCCGAAGGATCTTTATTCGTAAGAGATGATTACCCAGGTGGGAAGACATGTTCCGTAGTCATGATCGCAATGGACCCAATTAATTTATACTTATCCGTTGTTTCTGGTGTCAATTTGGATCAAGACAGGACTGTTAATGCCAATTACATAGTCGTTACTGAAGAAGAATTAATATCAACCATCGAGCAATTGAATTAAAAATTTCTAATATATTTTATTGTAACATTATAATTACGTCTACTTTTTAAAAAAGCGACCAACTTTTAAAATTAAATATAACACAGTATAGTCAAGCCGATTATTGGGTGTTGTAGCGGGTGGCCATCGGCATTTAGGAATTATTTTGTACCTCTATGAGAGCTTTCTATTATAATAATGACAAAAGTAAATCTTGAACTTTCGCAATCTTATATTACTGCAAATAGCATTCTGAGAGAATTATAAAATATTATTCGCCCCTTCCTTTCTCCACTGCAAATACCCATAAATACATAACAATAAATAGACGAAAAATAAAAAAGTGACAAAGTACAGCCCTTTGTAAGAATAAATCCCTATTGCAACCACATCTACCACAATCCAAACAATCCAATTTTCTAAATATTTCTTAGCCAATAAGTATTGAGCAGCCAAGCTACCAACCGTGGTAAAGGCATCTAAATACGCTAAATCTGCATGAAAGAATTTTCCCATTCCAAATCCCCATAGAGGAGTGATGATGAGCATCATCAGAATTAGGAGAATCCATTCTCTTGTGTTGAAATGCAAAACAGGTGCTTTCTTTTCTTGTTGATCTTTTTTTGCGACCCAATTATACCATCCATAAATATTTAAAACCAATAACACGAAATGTAAGAAAAAATCGGACAATAAATTCGTTTCAAAAAAGAGTATTGCTAATAGTGAGACACTGATGATACCAAATGGCCATGCAGCAACTTTTTCTTTGGTTTGTAAATAAACGCATATGATTCCAGAAATGGTCGCAACCACTTCAATAATAAATTGCCAACTGATATTCAGTTCCTCCATCCGCTAAATATAATATAATGCTAACTTAGTAATATGAAAAAATCCGTAGAAATCAGAATTCCATTTAGTCAGCTTTTGAGATATAGTCCTCAGGATTGGTAACATCCACTAATAAGAATTTTGATGAAGCTACTAGTACTCCTGCACGGAAATTACTACAAATGAATCATGCTCAATATGGCACACCTTTGACAATTAACAGCAATTCATTGTCTATTAGTTTCAAGAAATTGGAGAAGCTGCTATATGAATATGTTGCTGACACTATCAATTCCAAAAACTAAAATTCTAATTCACAAAATATTTTTTACTTATCTTCATCATTCAAATTAACATGATTATGAGAAAACAAATCCTAACACTAAGCGTTTTGCTTTGCACTTCAATATTATTTGGACAAGTGACAGATATTGAGAAAGCAATGTTCCAATTGCCAGATGTAATTTTTGAAAAAATAAAAACACCTGAAAAATATAAGGCCGCTTATAAATTAATGATTAAGCAACCAATCGACCACAAAAATCCAAGTAAAGGTCACTTTTACCAAAAAGCCTATTTATCACATTGGGGGATGGATGCTCCGACGGTTATGATCACGCAAGGATATCATCGCAATGGGAGTAGGCCTTATGAGTTGAGCAATATGTTGCATGCCAATCAAATTGATATCGAACATCGGTTTTATGGCGAAAGTGTTCCCGATTCAATGGAATATAAATATCTGAATCTCGAACAAGCAACAGCTGATCTTCATCATATTAATTCATTATTCAAAAATATATACAAAAATAAATGGGTAAGTACTGGTATCAGTAAAGGTGGACAAACAACAATATATTACCGTTACTTTTTTCCTGACGATGTAGATGTGAGTATCCCCTATGTCGCACCAATGAATCTGGCATTGGAAGAAAAGCGAATTTACAGCTTCCTGGACACCATTGGCTCGGATCAATGTAGAGCGGATATTCTGCGTATTCAAAAAACGATTTTGGAAAATAGAGAAGAATCCTTCATGAAATTAAGGTGGTTTAGCAAAGGAGCCAAATTGGATTATACGTATTTGACTTTTGATGAAGCGATGGAGTATGCTGTGTTAGAATACCCATTTTCTTTTTGGCAATGGGGTGGGGTCTGTGATGAAATTCCCAATAAAGATGCCTCATTAGATGAAGTGTTGGATCATTTCTTGAAAGTGTCAGGAATCAGTTTTTTCGCAGATGGAGATATGAAAAAATATGCTTCCCATTACTACCAAGCAGGAACAGAAATGGGTTACTATAGCTACAATACGAAAGGATATGAAAACTTACTAAAAGCATTGCCATTGTCTCCAAACCCAAGTGCCGTTTTTATGCCCAATAAAATGGATTACACTTTCAACAATACACTTCCAGAAAAGGCGTACGATTGGGTAACCTCAAAAGGAGATTATTTCATTTACATCAATGGAGCGGATGATACTTGGAGTGCAACGGCTGTCCCTGTCAACAAAAAAAGAAAAGCACTATGGTTCAATATGCCAACAGCTGATCATGGCGAAGCAAGAATTAAAAATATGATGATCGCTGATCGGAAAAAATTAATTCAACAATTGGAAAGTTGGTTGGGGGTTGAGGTGGAGGATATCTTTGAAGGAAATTAAAAATTGGATACCCGGACGCGTAGATAATTAAAAATGTAAAATTAAAAATATAACGCCCAGACGTGTAGACGCCCAGACGCGTAGCCAATTAGAAATGTAAAATTAAAAATTTAAAATATGACAACCAGACGCGTAGGGAATTAGAAATGTAAAATATGACCTCCGGACGTGAGGACGTGTACGCGTATGCATTCGTACTCCCCGCGAATCAATGTCATGGAAATAAGGATTTTCGACAGTTAAAATTTAGAATATTTCAATTTTTATCAGTACAATATTAAATTAAACTCTTGTTATTCTGAGTGAAATAATTGTTCCCAAAACAATTATGGAATTGAAGAATCAAGAGGTTTTAGGATTTTAAATTTCGACCGTTTATTGACTCAAGTGAGTGAGCTGCGGAGAAATCTGAGTACTCTGAACATAGATTTTAGTGTAAAATTGATTCGACTAGTAAATAGATTTCTCCACTAACTCAATATCAATTACTCAAGGCACGGTCGAAATAGTAAAATCCAAGTACGCTTGATTCTTCGACTTCATGCCAATTGAAAATTGTCTAATCTAGACGAGTACGACGCCTATGCTCAGAATGACAAGCGTATATTGCATAATTCACAATAGATTATGACAGTATGAAGCCTATTTCCATGACATTGCCCCGCGCATGGGTATCTATTTTCAATTTTTAATTTCCCGCGCATGGGTATCATTATTTTTTTTTGTACTTAACCGTTTCATCAAGTAAAATCGCCTCCTGCAACATCTCACCAATAAGTTCATAAGGAATATCTCTAACATTAGACAACTTTACACCTGCAACTTGAGATCGTCCATTAAAATGTAAGATTCCTTGGGCATTCGACATCTCATTACCACGGAGCATTGCCAATTCAACCTCATCATTTTTTTTAGGGTTCAGGTAGCAAACCCAACTTTTTCCAAAATAGAAAGGAATCCTATATCGAATCTTCGACTGTAAGCCTAGTCCTTCCAAAAAACTATGCATATACATCATGATTTCTTTTTGATTGCCTTCTAAATCGATGATAAATGCTTCAACTGGACTCATTGGATTAGATTTGTATGCAAAGATACCCAAAAATGTCTTGTCGGACTCGTTTTAAGTTTCAATATTACTCCATGAGTTTCTCATACATTGCTTATATTGAGGTGACTTTTTTTGAAGAAATAGATAATGATAATTAAAGATTGATAAATAAAGACCTCATATGAAACTATTCAAACAAACATTCTTGCTGCTAGTTTTTTTGATCATCAACCTAACTACTTATGCACAACAGTTAGCAACGGTTGAAACCGGATTACGTCATTTAGAATCTGTAAGAGCAGAGCTAAAACTTACGACGACCGATATTGAAAATTATCGAGTAAGTGATCATTATCTAACCAAGCATAATGGTGTAACCCACATTTATTTAATCCAACAACATGCAGGCATTGATGTCCAACAAGCATTAATCAATATCAATGTTTTGCCTTCGGGTGCCATTTTGAACATGGGAAATCGATTCATTGCTGATCTGGCTTCCAAGGTGAATACTTCAACTCCAAGTATTGAGGTAGAGGACGCGATTCAAAAAGTAGCCACGAATTTTGATATCGAAATTCCAGCTAGCCTCACTTTTAGAGAAGTGAAAAATGGATATCTACTTTTTGAAAATGAAAATCTCTTGTTGGAACCAATCCGTTGTAGATTAGTTTATGAAAAAATGAGTAGTTCAGTTGTCAAATTAGCTTGGCAAGTTGAATTATATCGATTGGATGGAAACCATTGGTGGAATGCAAGAGTAGATGCAGTCACTGGAGAGCTATTGAATTTTCATGATCAAGTAATTCATTGTAGTTTTTCAAAAGAAGAGGTTTGTAAAGATCCATCTCATGGGCATCATCACCAGAAAGTGTTACCAGTAAAGAAAAAGGTATCTATAGAAAAACAACAAAATGCTCCAGCAATTGCGAATTCATACAACGTGTTCCCAATGCCTTTAGAAAGCCCAAATCATGGAGATCGTGAAATTGTAGTAGCACCCGCAAATCTGACGGCATCTCCATTGGGGTGGCATGACAGAAATCCTGGGCAAGGTGGCGAATTTACAATCACAAGAGGTAACAATGTGCATGCATATCATGATATATTTAATCAAAATCAATCATCAGGCGACGAACCAGATGGTGGAACTAACTTAGATTTTGACTTCCCAATCGCTTCACCTGAATTTCCATATGAAAATGTAGATGCTGCCGTTGTCAATTTATTTTATTGGAACAATGTCATACATGATGTGCTATATCTTCGTGGCTTTGATGAGGCAGCCGGAAATTTCCAGGCACATAATTTAGGAAACGGAGGAAACCAAGGCGATGAAGTAAACGCTCATGCTTTAGATGGTGGTGGTACCAATAATGCAAATTTTGCTTCAGGGCTTGATGGTGACAATGGACGAATGCAAATGTTTTTATGGGGTAATAATATCACTTTGCCTGACGCTAGTGAAAGTCCACTTATCATTGATGCTCCTGCGACAGTTGCTGGTGAATATCAAATGATTCCTGCTAACTTTGGCGCCGGGTTGCCTGCTACACCTATCGTTGGTGAGTTGGTTTTTGTAGAAGATGGAGTCGATGTTTCCACCGATGGTTGTGAGCCACTAACAAATGGAGCAGCATTAGACGGAAAAATTGCTCTAGTTGATAGAGGAACATGCCAATTCGGAACGAAAGTGTTGGCGGCCCAAAACGCAGGCGCAGTTGCTGTTATCGTTTGTAATAATGCTGCAGGACCACCTCCTGTTATGGCACCAGGAGATGATGGTGATCAAGTGCAGATTCCTGCTGTCGCCATCTCATTGGAAAATTGTGAAACAATCCGAATGGCACTTCCTGGCGTAATGGGTTCGATTTTACAACAAGGTGCTTCCATTCCATTGCCAGGACCAGAGGGACTTGACAGCGATTTAGATAATGGAGTGATTGTCCATGAATATGGTCATGGGATTTCTATTCGTACTACTGGTGGTCCATCCCAAAGTAATTGTCTCCAAAATTTTGAACAAGCAGGAGAAGGGTGGAGTGATTGGTTCGCTTTGGCATTCCAAACTACCTCCGCAAACAATGCCAATCAAAGAAGAGGAATTGGAACATATCTGTCGAATGAGCCTACCGATGGCGATGGCATCCGTCCTTTTCCTTATAGTAGAAATATGGATATTGATCCACATACTTACAATGATATAAATGGTGTATCAGTACCACACGGTGTCGGTTCTGTTTGGGCAGTAATGGCATGGGATCTTTACTGGAACTTAGTAGATGTTCACGGTTTCGACGATGACATATATAATGGAACTGGTGGTAATAATATTGCTATTCAACTAGTTTATGATGGATTGAAATTGCAACCATGTAGTCCGACCTTTTTGGATTCAAGGGATGCGATACTGGCAGCAGACATGGCGAATTATAATGGTGAGAACCAATGTTTGATATGGGAAACTTTTGCTCGTAGAGGTTTAGGAGTAAATGCATTGGCCGGTGGTGTCAATGATTTTTCAATTCCTGACCAATGCGATTTTTCTTTAAGAATCGAAAAAACAGTTTCTGAGGGAGAAATTCAATCCGGTTCTAATTTGACGTATTCCATTGAAGCAAGAAACACAACACAAGATGTGCTTCAAGCTGTGAAGATTACTGATATAATCCCAGAAGGCACTTCTTATGTTCCGGCTTCTGCAACTTGTCCTAACACTTCAGTTACAGACGGAGTTATTACCATTGATTTGGGAGACATGGAGGTCCAAGATATGAGGGTCTGTTCATATGATTTGCAAGTTGATGCGGAACCGAGTTCTATCATATTATTAGAAGATAAAGTAGAGGAAGAAAATATATTGTGGGATGTAGTAAGTGGAAATACGACAAATGTAAATTGGGAATCTAATAATGACGCTTTTGATGGAGACCATGCTTGGTATGCTCAGAATGTAGGTTTTCCAACAGATCAAATTTTGGAAATGAAATTTGAAGTAGCTATCGAAAGTCCTAATGCAGCATTATCATTTTGGCACAAGTATGATACAGAAACAGGATTTGATGGAGGAATTGTAGAAGTCTCAACGAATAATGGAAACAACTGGTTTTCAGTCAACAATTTGATTTTTCAAAACAAACCTCCAGGTCCATTGCAAGAAGATGAAACCTCACCGCTGGATGGAATTGGACAACTCAAAGTATTCCACGGAGATAGTAATGGGTATATCCAATCAATCGTGAACCTATCTTCCTATAATGATAAAGATATCAAAATCAGATTTCGTTTTGCAACCAATCAAGGTGGCGGAGGTGATGGATGGTATATCGACAACATCCGTTTGTATGGAGACTTATATGCAATTACCAATGAAGCATGTATCTCCTCAGAGTTGAATGAGAATAAATGCTCTCAAGCAAGGACCATTATTCTAGGAGATGCTTTTGTTGCAACGGATGATGTAGAAGATGATTTGAAAATTTCAATTGCACCAAATCCAACGACAGGAATTGCCTATTTGACAATGAATACTAATGAATCAACAACACCAATTGTCAGAATCCTTTCAGCAGATGGCAAATTGTTAAGCATGGAGGAACTGCCTCATTCCAACGGAACGTTCCCAATTGATATCAGTGAATATCCAAGTGGATTGTATTTTATACAAATTCAATCAGGTGATGATACGATCACTGAAAAAGTAATGTTAGGAAAAAAGTAATGTTCCTCTTATAAACGTTTCGAAAAGTAGCAATTGTTTAATTACAGTTGTTACTTTTTTTGTGTAAATTGATGTGTAGTAATCGAAATTTAGTACAAAACTAATGAGAGAAATATTAGATGAACCTATTAGAAATGAACGAAACCTCAAAGTTCAACCCATAATAAGATGGGTAGGAGTAGCCAGAATCTACTTCATTGGATGGATACTTTTTTATTTCTACAACATAATCCCATTTTTCTATGGTGACGCTACTCCCGTTATATCAAAAAAGCATTATATTTTGACAACCATCTATCTAATACTTTATTTATTTGGATTGCTCTATAACAGTACACAAGCATATAAAGAACTTACTTTAAATCATATAGCATATGATAAAAGTATTTTGCGGATAGTTTCAATAATAATCTGTTCTATTTTGATTCTGAATTTTGGATGGACGATGTTCGATAGAATTAATTTTGGAATTTCAACAGAATGGTCAGATTATTCGAGAAAGCTGTTACTCCCCATAGCAATTTGTGTTTTAATCCAAGATGTGAAATATGGTATTGGTAATCGCAGATAGAAAATTAAACTCGTAATTATAATGTTTAAAAAATATGAAAGAAATACTAGATGAACCACTCGATGAGGAACAACCATCCTATTCGTTTCTAAAACCCTCACACGGTATCAACGATCGCATTTTAGGAATCAGTCGATTTTTCCTCATGCTGGTGGCTAGTTTGTTTTTATATTTTACGTGGACACGTTCAATTGATAATTTAGGATTGACAACCCTAAACTGGAACTTGGTATATTTGGTCGCAACGATAATATTAGCAACAACATTAATTTACCACATCCCTCAAGCGACGAAAGAATTGATCGAACATCATTCTATGTTTGATAAAAATAGGTTGAGAATATACGCATTACTTTTTCCGATTATCATAATTGCAGGAATCATAAAAATGCTACATCACATGATAATGAGTGGTATCAATCCACTTCATAATTTTTGGTTGCCATTGATTCTTATATTGGTAGCTATTGGCGTCATCGTTCGGGATGTGCATTATATCCGGATCAATTCGAAATAATTTATTTGAATAAAAATCTGATGAAAGAAGAAAAAGCTGACGTTGTCGTTATTGGAGCAGGATTGACCGGGTTAACCATCGCCTATTTATTGCGAGATCATGATGTTAATTTAAAAATTTTAGAAGCAAAGAATAGAGTAGGGGGAAGAATATTTACAAAGTTATCCAACAATAATACTACAATTGATTTGGGTGCTACTTGGATTCAAAAACCACACACTCATTTGCTAAATTTGTTAGCTGAATTAAATGTAGAAATATTTCAACAAAAAATTGGGAGCTCCGCAATTTACGAGCCCAATACTTTTTCAAAAGGACAATACGTCAATCTTCCTCCAAATAATGAACCTAGTTATCGCGTCAAAGGTGGAACCATATCCATACTCAATACATTGTTGAAATATACAGCGCCATCGACATTATTTTTTAATCAAAAAGTAAAATCAATAGAAAGGCATGGAAGTAAATTGCAGGTCACAACAGCTACTTCCTCATTCGCAACGAATAAAGTCATATCCACTTTGCCACCTTATTTGTTTGCAAATTCGATTAATCTAAGTCCAACGCTTCCTGAAAATGTAAATGATGTGTTACAATCTACACATACTTGGATGGGCGAATCCATTAAAGCAGGCTTGGTTTATGATAATCCATTTTGGAAAACCGAGAATTTCACTGGAACGATTTTTAGCAATATCGGCCCTGTTATTGAGTTCTATGATCATTCCAATTTTGAAGAATCAACATTTGCTTTAAAGGGATTTATTAAAGATGAGCTAGCTAGCTTAACAAAAGAATCCCGTTTAGAAATGATACTAAACCAATTGAGAAAGTATTATGGTGATCAAGTCAATACTTATTTGAGTTATGAAGAGATGGTGTGGCGAGCTGATAATACAACAACTTTACCCTATAAAAATTTTGTTTTACCGCATCAAAATAATGGGCATCCAATTTTTCAGGAACCGTATTTTGATAACCAATTATTATTAGCAGGAACGGAAACTGCAGCCAGCTTTGGAGGCTACATGGAAGGAGCAATCAGAAGTGCTGAATTTGTAACTGAACATATTTTGAAATATCTTCAATTAGTTTAGATACGCGGTTTATTCAAAGCAGATGAAGATTGAGAAACGTACAAAACACAGGCGTAAATAAAAATAAGTTTACGAATCCGCAAAGGCTTCGCAAACTGGAAAGTCTAAAAAATCAACAAAAAGTGAATTCAGCTATTATCACAATCTTAATTTCCTATCTTTTGATGACCTTGGTTTGCGCTATATTATACTGGACAAAAATCGATGAAAAGTTAATAATTGCAAATCGTTTTTTAATTGCTATTGTTGGCGTTTTTTTAATGCTTGCTTATTTGTATGAGTTTTTTGTAGCATGGTATTCTGGATATTTGTTCGAAATGATTACTTATATGAGACGGGCGATGGGTGATTATATTTTGATATATTTCGTACCCCTAATAATCAGCTTGATGCTTTTATTAAATTTCAGTAGAAAATTCAGAACGTCAATCTACTTTCAATATTTTTCATGTAGTATTTTATTTTTATTAATAGCGATTCCGTATGCAAAAGGCTTGTTTTCTACTGTAACTTCGGTTATTCCTGGATGGCACAATAGTGTTTATCCTCCAATGAATATATTTTCGATTACTTATTATATACTACCTGTTGTAATTGGTATGTTATTAAATTACATGATCGTACAATTTAAATGGTTGCCTGAATTGAAGGATGAGATGAATGATGATCTGACACTTGATGCTTTGATTGAAAATGAATGAAAGTAGGATGTTAAACTTAACTCCGTTTCTTAAACCTTTAAGGAAGGCTGTGAACTTTTATCCAGCTCCAAAGGAGCGCAAACAATAAAATATGGGCATCGCCCATATTATGAGATGATGAGGTGGAAGCTCCAACGGAGCGCTAGCAATTAAATATTTAGAAATGCTTATGCACCTTTGGTGCTAATATACAGGACGTGTTTACCAAATGGGCGATGCCCATTTTTAGTGCTTCAGCTCCGTTGGAGCATTTCAGAAATTAATAGTCCTGCCTTTGAGGATTGAGAAATGTAAAGAATCCTTAGTGGTTTTGTTGAATCAGAAAATTAAATCGTGCAGACTAAACAATAAATACAAAATCAAAATGGAAGAGGATATCTTAGATTATGAAGAACAACCGTCGCCAGTAAAAGTAGATGAAAGGATACGGTATGTTGGATTCATTCGTGCATTTGTTACTTTTAACTTTCTAATATCATTTTTACAATATTTTCAGAACATTTTTTTTAACATTATTCATTCAAATAGAAATGATGATAGCTTTATGATTCTGTTGTTGTGTATTCCATTAGGTTTAGTGTTATATTATAAAACCACACAGATTTATCGGGAGTTGTCACTGAATATATCTTGTTATTCAGATTTTAATTTAAGAGGATTAGCCCTAGTACCGCAAAGATTCCACTAATCAGCGCAATAGACCCTAACTCAACGTTCTGATCTCTCCAAATAGCTGTTGATTGAATTTCTCTTTTCTTTAATTTCTTCTCCAATCTTCTTTGGGCAACTTTAAATTGCATTCGTTGATGCCAGTTCAATTTTTTTCTCGTCAAATTTTCTAAGTCGGTCGGAGTAATACAAATTGTAGTCTAAAAGTGCGGATATAGTTGGAAGGAAAATTTTTCGAGATCAAGGCAGAAAACGTAGACATAGCCTTAGTTACGGCGAGCCTGCCTGACTGCGCCAAGCAGACAGGGCTTTTCAACGCAGATATCGATAAATTTTTCTCATAGATAACCGCCATTTTGGGGTTCAATCTGTATAAGTTGTTTTTTATGGGTGACTTTTTAGAATTGCGCTTTGAGGTTATCCTCCAAAATACAAAAAAGTGATGCAATCATTAAAGACTACATCACCTATTTTTTAGCGTTAAATTCGAAATTATATTTTATAAAATATATTGTTAGAATTGCTTAATCCGCCGCATAAATCTCCAAAACCCGAGCACTAGGATCCACCACATCACCACACCACTTCGGTAACCATTGATAAGGAGTCAATTTATCACAAGCAGGACCGTAATATTCATTGAAAATTTTGCGATAGAAATAACCTTCTTTGGTCAAAGGCGTTTCAAAAGCAAACTTCCCTTTTTCAGATTCATATTCTTCATCAGAAATTTGAGTGTCTACAAATTCCTTAATGACAGTCGACCAGGATTTATCTTTCTTACTGACAGAATCAGAGAAACCATTTTTACGACGCCACAAAACAGAATCGGGTAGCAGGTTCTCCGCTTCAAAAGCTTTACGGATTAAATATTTTTCCATACGCGTATCATCAAACATGCGTTGTTCAGGTTCGATACCCATATAGTAGTCCATGAATTTTTTATCAGCAAAAGGAATTCTCGCTTCCAATCCAGCACTCGAAACACTGCGATCTCCTCTCAACATATCGAAATAGTGAATATCTTCTAACAAACGAATTGCTTCATCTTGAAATGCTGCTGGTGTTGGTGCATTTTGGAAATACAAGTAACTACCAAACTCATCCGCAGTTTCTCCAGAAAAAATAACCTTAACATCAGAGTTGTCTTTGATCCAGTTGGAAACCAATTGATGTCCAACGGATGCACGTATCGTGGTCACATCATAAGAACCACATTTGTAAACCGTATCTTTTAATGCCTGAATAAAATCTGCTTCTTCTGCCTGAATAGAGTGGTGTGTCGTACCGATATGATCTGCTACTGTTTGTGCCGCCACCAAGTCCGGTGAACCTTCCATCCCAATCGAAAAGGTATGAATATCTTTAGTGTCTTCCGCTGCTCTTGCTACAATCGCAGAAATCAAACTGGAATCCAAACCACCACTTAACAAGCATCCGATTTTACGATCAGACATCATTCTCTTTTCGACAGCTTCAACTAATAACTCATTAATTTTACGTAAATGTGTTGTTTCAGATTGATCTTCGTGTTGCGAAAATTTGAGGTCATAGTATTTTGTATACGTATCCGGTGCATCGCTTCTCCATATTGCTCTAGGTGGAAAATGTTTCACTTCATCACAAAACACCAATGCTTTCGCCTCACTAGCAAAATATCTTTCTTTGCCTTTGGTTCCAACATACATCCCACGGATACCTAAATGATCTCTTGCTGCAAAAACAATATCTTTCTTAGAATCGTAAATCACTAATGCAAATTCAGCATCCAATTCTTTGATCGTTCTTTCAAAACCAAACTTATTATACATGTGTAGAATTACTTCACAATCACTTTGAGATTTCATCGTAAAACCATACTTGTCCTCTAATGCTTTGTGATTGAAAATTTCTGCATTGGCAATCAGATAAGTACCATCCAGATGCATTGGCTGATCGCTTGCCTCATTGACACCATTAATTCGCAATCGATGAAAACCGAAAATAACGCGCTCTCCAAATTGCTGGATTCTTGAATTATCAGGCCCACGATGCGCCACTTTTTCTGACCATGGTTTCAATTGTTCTGCTGATAAAGAACTGTCGATTGCTGCAAATATTCCGCACATAACTTTGTATTTTTAAGTGATTTGGGCTCAAAACCTCAATAATTACGTATATAACTACTGTAAAGTTAAAATATTATAGTATTATTGTCAAATAAATTTAAAAATTTAATGATAGACGATAAAGATATTCAAATAATTAACAGTCTTTTGGCCAACTGTAGAATGCCATTAACGGAATTGGCGAAAGAAATAGATATGTCTAATGTTGCGATTCAACAACGGATCACGAAGTTGGAGAAGAAAGGAATCGTGCTGAATTATACGAGTCGAATCAATTATAAGTTGCTCGAATTTAGTACCGTTGCATTCATTGGAATTTTTCTGGAAAAGGCGAAATTCTACAAAAAGGTACTGGCAGAATTGGACAAGGTCAATAATATTACGGAGGCACATTTCACTACCGGCAATTATTCAATCTTCGCGAAAGTTTATGCAAAAAACAATGACCACCTCATGGAAATTCTGAATACTAAAGTTCAAAATATTCCTGGGATTGCGAGGACGGAGACTTTTATTTCTTTGGAGGAAGGGATTTTGAAACCTTTGTTTTTGTGAGGTTTGGAGCTTCGTTATTTATGTTGTCTAATTTAAGTGGGTTTAATATTTGATCCAATTTCAAAAGCATTGGTTGGCTATTTACCTCAGTTTTCATAAATTTATAAACAGTATTATTTACAAGTCTACCAAGAGGTGCTTTAAAATAAAACTTCTTATCCAATTCATGTAGTTGAAACTTATCTTTATTAAAATTTTTCAAGTCTTTCCAAACCATCTCATCACACTTTAACTGACCATTAAAAATAGCGTCTGCATTTTGTTTGTCAAGAATTAAGTAGGGTAGATTGATAGTTACTACATCATGAAAATATGTCCCTATTTTTTTCTCGGCAACATTTTGTAAAAAATCTTTCACGGCGCTGGTACTCGTAGCACTTTTTAAATTACTCCTGAGGTTTTCGTACGATTTTAGTCGATTGATTTTACCATTCCATTTTTTAAAATGATTTCTTGCAAAAGATTCTTGACTATTTTGAATAATAATGAGGGTTGTGTTATTTTTAATTTTTTGGAAAGCAGATTGATAAGAGTCTTTTGTTTTGGGACTTATGTTTTTAATGATTTCTTCACTTGCCTTCATTTCTAAATAGATCATAATGTCCAGTAAACTACTAATACCAGTATTGTCAAAAACACCTGAATCATTATAATTCCCTTTTCCTGGAATATTTGCAATTGGACTCATTAAAGGGAATCTGTTAGTTAAAAATAATGCATCTATATAAGAAATGGACTTTTGTTTTTGATCGCTTTTACACGAATGATCTTTCAAATTTGAGTCATTAATAATATGAACGCCATTGAAAATAGCTGCCGCATCATCTATTGGGCATACAACTCCCTCCATTCCAGTTTCGATATTTGTAGCGTGAATGATAGGTAAAGGAAAATGATTTGATTTATATTTACTATTCTTTCTAGCTTGATACCACCACTTTTCAATCGATTGATGAAAAGAATGTTCTTCGTTTAATACTGTATCCAAATCTTTTTGATGTGCAAGAGCAGCATATTTATTTGCCTGTATCATGTCTCCTCTTAATTTAGATTCTTTTCGACTAATATATCTTTTTCTTTCACGAGGATCAAGCAAAGCAAATTGTCGTTCAAAAAGGAGACTAAACATGTCTCTACTTAAAAAACCTGTTCGAGCAATTTTATGAATGATATTTTTCTCATTGGTTTCGAGGTTTGGATTATTTTCTTTCATTAGATGATGCAAGCCTTGACCAATTGCACCGCCTGAAGCACCACATGTTGCAATTACATTGTTGTAAAATTCGCCATTGCTAAGTGAGTCTAACTGGTTTAATACCAAAAGGCTCCATAAATTTGCTCTCAAGCCACCCCCTTCATTTGCAATCATATAATAATGATGGGCAGAAGTATCCAACTTAATTATATGTTCAACAAGCTTGATTTTTTCAACCGGAGCTGCAGAATTTTCATATTTGTCAACTAGTGGAATTTCATGATATTGCGGATCATTTATTATAGTAGAATAGATCTGCATGCTAAAAATGAAAACCAATGATAATCTTAGAAAAGCATGAAAATACAATTCGAATTTTTTTAGCAATTCTGAAAAAATCAATTTTGTTTTAAACGCAGCAATACTTTGGAAAAAGAAAAAAGTGATGATAATAAAGGCAAAGACAATTATGATCGGATTGATATGATAAACCCAATCTGGTTTTTGGTAATATAAAAAGAACGCCATTCCTAGAATTATAATTGAACAAAGGAATTGTGAGATCCGTCCATAACGATCTTTTCCAACCCAACTAAAACATTTGAAAAAAATTGGATTTGTCTCTTCGAAAAATGAAAGTTTCCTTCTTACAATCAAAAAAATACTTAAAATAATATTCAATTGAAACATTAGTATTATTGCAAGTATTAGTTTTTGCTGGACAGAATTATCTAGGGGATTAAAAAATAAGAGAGTGGAAATAATAATTGCAACTGTCAAAGATATCGTAAAAATTATCATTAATAAATTCATCTTTGAAACAAATATGCACGTATTGTGTTTTCCCTCCCGAATTAATCCTTGATTTGATTGTGTGAGTTCGTAATTTTCATTTAGTATTACTAGTTTACTAAATTTCTTGAATATAAATAATGATAGAATTACACTTGCAGGAAAAATACAAAATGCCAAAACCAAATAGCAGGGTTGCAATTTAATTACTCTAATCCAAAGAGAACAAAGAACAAAAATAACAAGCCAAGTTGGTGCTATAACAGAAATGCGTTGCCAAAAAGCAACATTGCTATTTGTTTCATGTAACAAATAATTAACGTCTTTATTGGTTGCAGTTTTTAGATTTGACCAATTAAAACTTTTAATAAAAAAATAGGGAACTTTCGCTTTTTCAGTGATTGCAAATTTGTTATTGTAGTATAGTTTGTGGTTGACATAATAGGGATTAAAAAGTGCCATCCAACTTATAATCAAAAATAGAAACAAAGCAATGAAAAGTTGTGTTGATTTTTCTACTAAATTATAGACCAACATTGGACCTTGATCCACGATAGCTAATAAAAATCCGAGTAAAATCGTAACAGTAAAACTTCCAATTACTTTCCAAAAAATATCTTTTGCAGAATCTTCTTCATCAAAAATTTTACCTGGATTTTGATATTTTTTCTGCTTTAGTCTCAATTGATGAAGGAAATAGAACCACAACGTGTACAGAAGAGGAATTAGTAAAGTAAATGATTGATAATCATAAGTTTTTCTATAATTTTTGAGATTCTGTATAAGATCATCAGTATATTTTCCTAATTCAATTTTTTGCAAGTTTATTTCATAAAAATTATAAGCCAAATAATTCCAAATAATATTACAACAAAATAATATACAAACAATGAATAATAACGTTTTGAGAATCTTTTTGTCCATATCTTCTGACCAACAGTATTCTTTGAAAATATGAATAAGTGTCCAATAAAATATTCCAATAAAAGTCAGATCAATTAGAAAATAGATCAAAAGATAAAGAGGTTGAATACTATTGTTATAAAAATAATCGAGTAAACAACTTTCACATTCTTTTACTTTTAATAAAATAGTATGTGGTCCACCAATAAAACCGTCATAAGAAACAAAGTTAGATTGAATAATTTTAATTAATAAAATAAGAAGAAGAAACGGATATGGAGTTATATTATCAGGTAGGTATTGCTTGAGCTTTTTCATTTGTTAGTATCGTTTGTGAATTGTAGCAGAAAATTAAAAACAAAATCAATTTTACTTCAACCCTCTATATGAAATATCTACTTAATTTCGATAATGTTACCAACAAAAAGACCATTTTTCAATTGCTAAAAATCAATTTATATTACATGGATAGATGAATTTGATTAAATATCATAATTATTTCTAAAATCTCTACAGAGTGAGCTTCATCGCAATAAGTTAGATTTTGGTGCTATCTTCCTTTTTTATTCAATTTCAGAATCTCATTCAACCCCCAACAACCCATCCATCGTCTGAACAGAGATGGCGTGATAATTTGGTTTAGCTTTCGCATAAATCTTACGACCCACCTCTAAATTGCCCGATTCTTTAAAAGCACGGTAGAGCGGTGTTAGGAACTTTCGTCTACCTACTTCAAATAAAAACTGATCAATTTCAGGAAGTATATTTTGAAAGTATCCATTCTTGATTGCCACTTCGTACCAAGCTGCTTGAATTTCACAATTCGTTGATTTGGAAAATGTAAATGCATTATCGATTTCCTTCATTTTTGCTTGGGATAAATCGGTAGGCAAATGACGGATAAAGTGCAGCCATTCATGTGGAGACCAAGTTCGTGTTTGTATTGTTGATGCGCCTTTAGTTTGGACTTGTTCTACCGCTGCATCTACCAAATTGAATCGATCGGATGTGACTTGCGGACAATTATTAGGAATACCAGGACCGTACACCCATTCTGCAATATTCACCTCTACGTTGTTAGGTTTGATGAGGCTTTCTGTCAGATATTCGATAAACTGTTTTGTATTGATGGTCTTGAAGGCATGTTCTTTAAAATAATTACTCAGCCATTTGTCAAATTTATCTCGACCCACTTGTTCTTCTAAAAGTTTCAAAAAGAAATAGCCTTTTTCATAAGCAATGTCCGTCATGCCATCATCCGGATTTCTTCCATGCAAATTTAAGTGCAAGTGCGTATCGTGTGCTTCCAGGTCTTTTACATCGGCTTCCAGATCTTGATATCCCAACAACGATAACATCTCCGCATATTCAGCACCATATAATTTCTCCATAATTCGACGCTCAAAATAAACCGTGAATCCTTCGTTCAACCAGAAGTCATTCCAGGTCGCATTGGTCACCAGATTTCCAGACCAACTGTGTGCCAGCTCATGCGCAATCAAAGAAGTCAAGGATCTGTCTCCCGCAATCACCGTTGGAGTCGCAAAAGTCAAACGAGGATTTTCCATTCCACCAAAAGGGAAACTCGGTGGCAATACAATAATATCATATCGGTCCCACAAATATTTACCATACATTTCTTCTGCTGCCACCAACATTTTTTCCGTATCTCCGAATTCATACAAGGCTTTTTTGAGCATAGAAGGTTCTGCATAAATACCGGTATGCGCACCAATTTTTCCAAATTCCAAATCACCAATCGCCATCGCAATTAGATAAGGAGGAATCGGTTGCTTCATTTCAAAATGGTATTTTCCATCTCCACTTTTTTTGGTCGGATTGGAAGCACTCATCACCGCCATTAAATCTTTAGGAACGGTAATGTCTGCATCATATGTCATTCGAATACCTGGACTATCCTGACAAGGTATCCACGTACGCGTCAAAATTGCTTGGCCTTGTGTGAACAAAAATGGGTGTTTTTTATCCGCCGTTTGTTGAGGATTGAGCCACTGAACTGCTTCTGATGTCGGAATGGTCGAGTAATAAATGGTAACTTCTTTTGTAGTCGGTTTAATATCAATTTCTAATGGCTGGCCCATATGATCATCCTTTTGTCCGAGTTTAAACCCAGTTTTTTGATCATTTTCAAGTGTTACACTTTGAATGTTTAAATCTTTGGTGTCAAAAATAATTTTGGTTGCATTTTGATTTTGGATTTTATATCGAGCGAAACCGGTCAATATTTTTTTGTCAAAATCTGCGGTTAGATTCAAATTCAGATGTTTGGTGATTGCATCTGATTTTGAATAACTATGGTCATCTAATTGAACTACTTTCGACTCATTAGGCTGTGTGTTGTTAGAATTATCTGCGTTCTGATCTGGCGAGCATTGAATGTATAGTGCTGCAAAGATAAAGAGGTATAGGTATTTTAGTTTCATTTGGTTTTAATTAGAGGGTGGAAGAAGAAGGTCGAGTATTAATGCAGCTTTAGCTACTTACTCGTTTGAGGAATTGTGGTTTAATGGAAGCTTATTCAATGAACTCAGTCTTGCTGAATAATTATTAAATTTCTCCAAATCGTTGAAGAATCTTGAAATGGAGATTGTGCAGCAGCATAGCAAGCACCTTTTATAATTTCAATTTCATATTGATCCGTCGTAAAGTCCTTTTGAACATTCAAATCGAAAAAGTTGAGCTTTATTTTCTCTACATTTTTTCCAGCACAAAGGTCAATAATCGCTGCTTCACTTTCCCCTTGCTGTGCGACGACTTTTCCTTTCTGAGCATTACTTACGGAGATATCATCTGATTGGGTCGTCTCTTTTTTTGGAAGTTTGTCAGAGCAGCTTACTGAAGCTAATAACAATAAAATTCCGAAGATGTATTGTAATTTCATTTTTTTGGATTTAACCATTAATTCAAATTGAAATGTTTGTTCAAAACGGTAAAAGAAGTATTTAAACTCAACTGAGAGAATTTTTGATTTCCCAATTGAGTTTAAATACGTTTGAGGAAATTCACTTAATAAATAACTTCTGTTCCTGTATTTTTAAACATAAAAGACCACTGATCTGCTTGCTCTTCAATAATTTTTGAAACTGGTTTTCCAGCACCGTGACCAGCATCTACAGCGATACGAATCAATACTGGATTTGGCCCGACATGAGACTTTTGCAATTGTGCAGCATATTTAAAAGAGTGTGCAGGAACGACTCGGTCATCATGATCGGCAGTTGTAATCATGGTCGCAGGGTAAGCCGTTCCATCTTTCAAATTATGTAGCGGAGAATATTTGATCAAGGTTTTAAATTGTTCAGGATCATCACTCGATCCATATTCTGGAACCCATCCAAAACCAACTGTGAATTTGTGATAACGTAACATATCGAGCACGCCCACCGCTGGAAAGGCAACAGCAAACATATCAGGCTGCTGCGTCATACAAGCACCAACCAATAACCCACCATTGGAACCACCAGCAATGGCTAGTTTTTCTGATTTGGTGTAACCTTCATTCATTAAATATTTGGCCGCATAAATAAAATCATCAAATACATTCTGCTTTTTGTCCAACATACCTTCTTTGTGCCAGTCTTCACCATATTCACCACCACCTCTTAAATTTGGCATTGCAAATACACCTCCATTTTCTAACAATATAATTCTGGAAGTACTGAAAGAAGGAGAAAGACTAACGTTGAATCCACCATAACCATATAAATACGTTGGGTTGTTTCCATCCAATTTCAATCCTTTTTTGTGGACAATAAACATAGAAACTTTGGTCCCATCTTTACTCGGATAAAAGACTTGCTTTTCCTCATAATCATTTGGATCAAATTTCAATTCTGTTTTTCTAAACTCTGTCGACTTTCCAGTTGCCACATCATATTTGAAACTAACACCTGGTAGCAAAAATGAAGTGAAAGAATAGAATAATGTTTTATCATCTTCATAGCCACCCAATCCACCAGCACTACCTACACCTGGAAGCGCTACTTCGCTGATGTTGGTTCCATCATAATCCATCCGGTAGATTTTATTGGTTGCATTTTTAAGATAAGTGGCGAACATTTTACCTCCACCTGTATTGACACCTGACAATAAATCTTCCTTTTCAGGAATCACATCTTTCCAATTTTTTGGAGATGGATCGTTTAATGGTGCTTTCACCAATCGGTAGTTCGGCGCATCTTTATTAGTCATGATCAGAAAATAATCTTTCGTTGCATGAACCATGTAAGTCTTGTATTTGAAACCCTCAATCATTGGCTTAAAATCACCACCTGCTTTCAAATCTTTGAAGTATACTTCATTTCCTTCTGTCCCTTCACTGACGTTGAGGATTAAATATTTTCCGTTTTCAGAAACACCTGTCCAGTGATACAATTTAGGATTTTTACGGTTTTCGTAAATTAGTTTATCCGCAGATTGATCATCTCCTAATTTGTGATAATAAATTTGATGATAACTATTGGTGGCAGATAATTCATCTCCTTCTTTTGGTTCTGGATAACGACTGTAGAAAAATCCATCTCCATGCCACGAAGCACCTGAGAATTTCACCCATTCCAAGTTGTCGGGTAATTTCTTTCCAGTAGCCACTTCCATGACATACAATTCTTGCCAATCTGATCCAGCAACATTTTTACTAATGGCTGCATACTTCTTATCTTGAGAAAAACTAGCAATACTCACTGCAGTTGTTCCATCCGCCGACATCTTGTTGGGGTCCATGAAGACAACTGGTTCCCCTTCCAATCCTTTTTGACGATAGACAACTGACTGATTTTGTAAGCCATCATTTTTGTTGAAGAAATAATAATCACCACAACTATATGGCGTTGATAATTTCGGGAAATTAAAAAGTTCGGTATAGCGCTTCTTAATTTTTTCCCGCATCGGAATACTATTTAAGTAGCCGAACGTAACCTCGTTTTGTGCTTTGACCCAAGCTTTAGTATCCTCAGCATTATCATCTTCCAACCAACGATATGGATCTTTAATTTCAGTTCCATGATAATCATCCACTTGATCAACCATTTTGGTTTCTGGATATACCAATTTCATAGTTGTAGCTGTTTTTTTCATTTCTTTTGTTGTCTCTTTCATCGTGTCTGTTGTGACAGGTTTTACTTTTTCATTGCAAGATGCGAGAAAGCATCCGATAATGCATACGTAAATGAGGGTGTTGAAGTTCATAATAAGGATGTTTGATTTTTTAGTTGTATGTAATATGTTGTTTTTGGATTGTATTAGAAATTGAATATGGAATATCGAATCGCAGAATTTTGAAGTGAGTATGTAAGGAGCTCGCGAGTCCATGAGCTCTGATCCACGTCCTCTACTTCGACATTGAGTATTCTACGGTTCGATATTCTGCGGTTCAATTTGCTCCCTCAATCTCCCCAGTCATCCCAACCAATCGTTCCTCAATAGATTCATAACTTTTTTCAAAACGATTAATAGACTCTTTTTCTCGTTTCAACATATCATCAAAATTGTGGAAGTTGCGATCGATTTTTGATTTAATATTTGCGATGTAGGTCTTTAATTTTTCAGTCACCTCAGATTCTAAACGAGTGCGACCTTTTAAGATCTCACTTTGATATCCTTCCAATATTTTCTTTCTTTTCATACCAATGGATACACCCGCGAATAGGAAGCCTATTGTTGTCAAAATTCCACCAGTAATATCGAATACCATTCCATTGGTGACAGTTGCGAGAATAATTCCGATCACTGCGATACCAGAACCTGTTGCAATATTAGGCGAAATTGTTTCTTTGTCCGGGAATAATTCTTCATCGTGAAAATTCTCAGAGTGTTTTAAAAACTTAGAGAAAGTTTCTTGTAATTCACGTAAGACGTTTGTTCGACGTTCGGCAATATCACTAAAAATTTCGTGATTATCTTTTAGGATGGTTTCACTATTTTTTAACTTCAGATCAATCATCTTACCCATTTGTTGGATACTGTCTGCGATGTCTACAACCCCGTCATTCAGTTTGTCTTTTAGGGAGGTATTGAGATCTTTTTCCAATCCGCCTGCCAATCCATTCAGCCAATCTTTAGCGGATTCTCCTTTGTTCCAAACAGAAAAAATAGAACGTTTGACCAAACTAAAAAAGCCAAGACCTTGCATCAATTCTTTTTCTCTTTTATTGGTA
>CALFWW010000273.1 GCA_937928575.1 uncultured Saprospiraceae bacterium
CAAAGGTCAAGGCGGAAAACGCAAGTATCCCCTTTGGGCTATCGAGCCTGCCTAGCTGCGCCAAGCAGACAGGGCTTTCCAACGAAGAGATTTGGAAATTTTTCTCATAGAAAGCCGCTATTTTATAGTTCAATTTGTATAGACCGCGTTGCTTTAATATAAGACCGTTCATCGCTGCGCTCTGCACTTTAAAGACCGCTGACGCTTTAAGACTGCTTCTGTTTGGGTTTATACTTGAATTTCAATACTGAACTTCTGAGAACGAGAAGTATAAATTGAATTTACAAGTTCAATCTAAAAGAGAAGCGGTCTTTAAAGCAAAGAGCGATAGCAACTCTGCTTCTCTCTTCTGTGGAATCTGTGTTTTCTGTGTGAGAAAAATTCACGAAACAAGAGCTTTGTGATTCTATGTTTACTTCGACTTCGCTCAATATAAGCCTAGTGTGATCTTTGCGGTAAAAGCGTCCTTTGCGACTTGTCGCGATATGATCTATGTGTTAAAAAATTAAAACCGCAAAAGTTGAGGAAACGAGCTCACGATCTCCACTTCGAAATTCTGCGGTTCAATGTTCGATATTCTGCGGTTCCCTTTACCGCGCACCAGGAGCATCGTGACTCAATAAAGAAATATGCAAGTGATCTGCCGTCCCTATATGTCGCAAAGTCCGAAACCCCATCAACCGAAAGTACCAAATTACCAAATTATTCTTCAATTCCGTTCTTCCTCTTGTACGCAAGTCGACTGCATGTGCATAACCCGTACTAGGTTGTTTGTAATGCAAAGAATGATTGATTGTTTTCAATCCCATCTTTTTATAATCCTCTGGAATTCGACTTGCATCTGTAATTAACAGATCCTTATCCATAAAAACCAAGGTACTCAAACTCAAGCGCAATACAGGATGCAGATTACTCATTTCATTTTGCAACGCAGTGCTTTTCAAATTTGTATTGGAGAAAAAAAGTATCCCATGACCACAATATAGCAACACCACCAAAATAGCAATAAATGCACGTCGTTTCATCGCGTCAAAATCTCCAAATCGTCCAGTCAAAGTGCCGTAGAAAAAACTAAAATAGATAAACAACACAATGGCCGTCCCCCCTACTCCCGCAGCCAAGCAAAACCAAGAATACCATTCAAAATTGGTATGGAAAAATATCGATCCTCTTATTAATAGTACAAAAGGCAGTATCAATAGCAAAATTAGTTTTATCACATTATAAAAGAATCCAAACATAGTTCTAAGATAGTATTTTGCAGTTCTATTTTTGATACAAATTCCATATCTTGAATAAAAATTAGACCAAAATTAAAATGGATCAAACCCTATTTGGTATTGAAAATCTAGACGTCTATCTAGTTGGCGGAATTCTCATGTTTTTCGGATTAATGGAAGTCATAGCAGGACATCTTAAAAGCACCAAACGTACTTTTAGTGATTGGATTCAAGAAGTGGGTAGCTTTCTTGTCTTGTCCGTTTTGATCAAACCAATGATTGTTTTGGTAATTTACTTTTTAGGTAGTTTCTTGTTAGAAAATTATCAATACATTTTTGGACATTGGCATTTTATTTTGATGTTGGTCACTTATTTATTCATTGACGATTTATTGCAATATTGGTATCATCGCTCTGCACATGAGTATGAATGGTTGTGGAAATTACATCGGCCACATCATCAGGCAGAGGAAATGGGATTTTTCGTCTCCTATCGAAATGCAGCATTATATTATATTTTGATGCCTAATATTTGGTGGATTGGGATTTGTACATTTTTAGGTTTTGGGAAAGCAGTGGCGTTAGGTTTGATTTTGAAACAATTAGTAATTATCGGTTCACATAGCACTTTGAAATGGGACCGCTTTTTTTACAAACATAAGTTCCTCCATCCAATTATAGCTATCCTTGAACGCATCATCATTACCCCAGCATTTCATCATGGTCATCATGGTGTTTCCAAATTGGATGGTATCGGAAATCCAAATGGCAACTACGGCAACATGTTTTCAATCTGGGATCAACTATTTAATAGCGCCATCTTCACCCGTCAATTTCCTACAGCACTTGGACTGCAAAATGATCCTAAAGAACACTGGACCGCTGCCTATTTATATCCATTCATAAAATCAGATAATCAGAAAAGTGAAATATCAAAAAACTTCGTAAAGGAAACGACTGCAACAAAAGAACCCATCATTGTCGAATTAAAAAAAGGAGAAAAATATCTTTGGTGCAAATGTGGTAAAAGTCAGTCACAACCTTTTTGTGATGGCGCTCATCATGGCACCAAATTTCAACCCGAAGTTTTTGAAGCTAAACGTGATGGAAAAGTTAAATTATGTAATTGCAAGGTTAGTAAAACGGGGCCTTTTTGTGATAATTCACATGAAGGATTGTAAATTACATTATTTAAACACAAAATGAATAGCAATTAAATTGTTACAAATCTACACCTTAGCTATACAATGAACCCAACAATTTTATGAGCAAAGGACATCTTATCTTTGGTATCTTTTCTTTACAGGCTTAGTCAACAACAAAGATCGGCCATCTTTTTTATATTTTTTGTACTAGTAATTTAATATCTGAATTATTGAGGGTTAAACCATTCTAACTAGGGACTTTACCCTGTTTACTTAATAATAAATCTTTTATTACCTTGCAGTAATAACATCATCTTGTATGAAAATTATTCAAATTACGGACTTACATATCGGTCAAGAAAATGAAGAAACCATGAAGGTAGATGTCCGTGGGAATTTTCATCATATGCTAAAGAAGATAAAAGAAGCCGATCTTGACCTACTTGTCATTTCTGGTGATCTATGCTTTGACCGACCACATGCCGACATCTATCAATGGATAAAAATACAATTGGATAAATATGAAATTCCATTCTTAGCAATCCCAGGCAATCATGACGAGTCTAAATTGTTAGCGAAGTCATTAAAAATGGATGGCTTACTGAAAAATGGGGAGTTATACTTTCTAAAAAAATGGGGAAATTGGACTTGTTTGTTTTTGGATTCTGCTATTGGCAAAATGTCTAATAAACAGTATCTATTTATAGAAAAATCACTTGCTGAAGCCACGGGCCATTGTCTCATTTTCATACATCACCCTACCGCCAAAGCTGGTGTTCATTTTATGGATAACAAGTATGCATTTCAAGAGATGGAAAAAATTCAAAATGCATTTTCAAAATATAAAGGCACTTTGAATATCTTCTGCGGACATTTTCATGTGGATAAAATCGTCCAGTTTCAAAACCAAAATATCTTTATCACCCCTTCTTGTTATGTTCAAATAGATGCCAACTCCACTAGTTTTAAAGTAGATCATTATCGTATTGGATATCGTGAAATTAAATTGTTGGAAGATCGGATTTTGACTGGGGTTTTTTATGTTTAGTATTTAGTTCAGAGTGTAAAGTGTAAAGTGGAGCTCGCACAGGAACACGTTTACGTTTTTCACGTGCTCCACTTTACACTGTACACTCTTAACTTTATACTCTTATTTCTATCTCTTCAGCCTTATTCTTCAAATCCATATTCACCAAAACTGCCATACAAATAAAAAAGAAGGGCCCTACTTTATCCGTTTCAATCATATCATTGATAAGGAGTAATGCGTCGATAATCACCATGCACAAGACGACCATTAAAACAATATCGCGTCTTCGTGGATTGTTGGTTTCGTGATAAATTTTTTCGCCTTTGATCAGAAAATAAAAAACCAAGAGCATGTAAAAGATCACCCCAATCGTACCTTGCTCGACCAAGACCATGAGATAATAACTATGGATTCCAGATTTCTCGGGGTTGTCACTTACATAAGTTTTGAAACTACTGACGGTATAGGATTTGTAGAAGTTGTAAAAATTACCAGGACCAAAACCCATCCATGGATTTTCTGCATACATATAAAAACCTGCAATCCATCGATACACTCTTTCCATGGTTGAGATATCTTCCATGTTGTAGGTTGCTTCAATCAGATTGTCGAATTGTTTGTGTGTAATCGTTTTTTCAAAATCAGGAGCGAAATATAAATACTTATTATTCGTAGATAAATCATTGATTAAAAAGGCGGCAATCAAAACCGCTGCAACCAATGCTAATTTCATTAGACGAAAATGAATAATTAACCAGGTCCCAGCCGCCAGAAAAATGGAGACAGTCGCAGCTCTTGTGAAAGACAATTGAATCGCAATGAACAAATAAATAATACCAACAACAACGAATACCCATTTCGCACTCCACGGTTTGTACCACTTCCTGGCAAAACAAATGAATGGAAAAAACAAAGACATGATCGATGCATAAGCCACATGATTTCTATAAAATGGACCCAATATAAAGTGTACCTCTTCAAAGCTAAAACCTTTCCCTGCATGTCGAACCATGATGATAGAAATAGTCAAAAACAAAGGAAGCACAATCCACCAGAAAAGTGATTTGATGTCTTTTTCATCTTTAAGTATTACCGCTGCTAGGAAATAAAAAGTGACGACGTACCATATTTTTGCCAGTACAAATTTGATAGAAACAAACTGATCTTCAGAGGCAATCGCCGTGACTATTGTCCAGGATATATGTAACAATAACAGCAAGGTAATGGGATGAGTAATAAATGCTTTTGAAATACTGGTCCCATGTCGGAAAAAATAAAGAAAGAAAACCAACATTAAACCTACAATTAAAGGTTCAGTTGGTAAATCAGTACCAAAACCATTGGGTAGGACCACTTCCGTGGACAATGGAATACAAGCAAGTAGAATAAAAAATGTCTTTCGGAAATCTACAACAGTGATAAAAACCAATATCAGAAAAGCAGGAATTCCAAGCATCGCATACTCCTCCATCATCACAGAACCAACGACACTTAAAAGTATGACAAGTGAAAAAAACTTGAAAAATAATGCTGAATGCGGCTCAACTGATATGGGAAGCAGCTTGTTAAGCATTTAAAATTTCCTTCCAATCAATTTTACGATAAGCATCGATAATCAAGACACCAATACTGCTGAATAAAAAAGTTGCGATTAGTGTAGTCAACAAAATAATGGATCTTTTAGGACGAGATTTATCTAAAGGAATACCTCCTGGCTCCACTAAATGAAGTGCAGACACTACTGAATTGTAAGCACCTTTCTTTTGCTTGTATTTCTCTTTATCCATACTGTATTGCTCGGAAGATTCTTCATGTTCTTGCGCCATCACATCTACTAAAGACATTCCTTCATTGAATTTTTTCAACGCCAGATCCAAATTATTCACCTCTACTTCTGTTCCTGCAATGGCTGCTCGGATATTCATGATGGTATCTCGATTGGCATTTGGAGATGCTTGAATCATTTTGAGTTTTGCTCGATTTGCAGCAAGTTTCGATTCTGCTTTAATCATCATCGTCGCTAGCATTTCGGATTGAGTTTCTGTATTGTAAACACCGTACTTTTTTCGATTCATAGACAAAGTATCTCCTAGCGTTTTGATTTTCTTCAAACGCAATTGCATGTCCTTTTCAAAGTTTTTGATCAATAAATCCTGACTTTGCTTGATAAGCCGAATTGCAATTTCATCCATTTTATTTCTTGCATCGTTGACCATGTCCATTGCCATTTTTTTATCCTTATCTTCTACGGACATTTCAATGGCATCAAATTTTGTTTTTTGAACATTGTATTGTTTAAAGAAAGCACGTTTTACCTTGAAAGCAGCTTTTTTAGATTCTGGATCAATTTCGTAGTGGTTGTAGAGATCATATTTTTGGATGAGGTAATCCGCCATCTCATTGGATTTCGCAATCGTCAACAAACGGTCGATGTCATGCTCGTCTCCATAAATTCGCATATCATTTACGGAGGTACCATAGATATTTTCTGGTTTTGCCAAATCCGGACTTGCCGCATAGAATATAGTAGTGGATTCGAAGTAGTCATCCAAAAAGGAAAAGGACAAGACGACACTTAATATACCAGCGACAAGGCACAGCCCCATAATCGCTTTTCGCCATTGGTACAACGTCCTGATGACGCCAAGTAGGTTTTCGTTATTACTCATGCAGTTTAATGTTAACGCAAAAGTAGAAAAATTAATCTTTTCTACGTGAAGAAAAAGTCAGTAGGATAAACATGTTTTTTAGCAGCCTCTTGAACTGGCTTTAAGCACGATTTTTAAGCAAATCGAGTAATTCCATTGGCTTGAAAAGACGAAGGATAAACGATAATAGCAGTCCGCAGATTATAACGATCAAAAATTTAACTTGCCAAATAAAAGGTGCATTTTGAGCAACCCACCAACCTAATAAACCGACAACGATTGGATAAAAGAGAATTTTGAGGATTTCAGGCACATTTATTTTTAGGTCAAATTCACTTTTAGCAATGAAAATTTGAACGAAAAAAACGAAAAATTGAGTAATACAAGTCACCATCGCGGATCCACAGGCTTTGTATTCGGGAATGAAAATGTAGTTGAAAATGACATTCAGCAATACACCAATAACAAAAAGAATGTTCATTTTTTTCAAACTTCCATTGGCCGTTAATAGTGTTCCGAAAATAGCGATACCACTGACTGCGATGAAACTGATCATCAAATATCCGAGGACTTCTCCCCATGCATTCGTCACATCGACGTACAACCATTTCATCAAATCGAATCGAAAAAGATAGGTAGCTGTTGCAATCGAAACTGCAATTACCCAAATGATTTGAAAACTAAATTGTAATAAATTTCCGACATCTTCTTTTTGCTTTATCATTCTGCTAAACATCGGTAATAGTAATCCAGCAAACAAAAAACCCAACATTGCTCCGGCATCTAACAATCTATATGCAGCCGCATAAACACCTGCTTCGTATTTCCCATCCACCAACATTCTTTCAAGCATAACTGCATCTACACGTGCATATAGTGTCATCAGAAAAATAACTAAAGCATAAGGCCAGCTTTGCTTCAAAATACCTTTCAAAAATTGAACATCAAATTTAAAAGTTAGCTTCTTCAGCTTTTTATTGATAATTAAAAATGCAATAAATGCGGTGAGTATTAATGAAAATGTTTGCGCATAAACAAACCATTCTATTTTGAAATTTTCCCGAAATCCACCCCATAATAAGACCGAACAAACCACAATCATAAATAACTTATCCAATACGGATACAATGCTATCTTTTCGATACATTCCCAATCCACCAATATTAGATCGCAAATAAAACGTAAAAGAAATCAGTATCGAATTGACACCTAAAAGTAGAAGTAAGTGAAAATATTTTCCCTCATAACCCATCAATTTTCCAAGACAAAAAACAAGCACTAAATAAATAACTCCAAGAATAAGTTTAAGGCTTATGAAATTTGGAAAAAACTGATCTAGCTTTTCTCGATTCTGAGAAATCGTTTTACTATTGAAGTTCTGTATTCCAAAATCGTTTATTATTTGTAAGATAAATGTGAAATTGAATAAAGCGAAGTACATACCATAGCTGTCAGGACCTACTTCTTTTTGTACGCTCATATCAATACCAAATAGGTAGAATGGCTTGATCAATACATTGATTGAAATCAGGAAGATGATGTTGACGAGAAACTCTCTGTTCATTCTAGGTTCGCTTCACTCACAGTTAATAGTGTAGAGTGTAAAGTTTATAATGGCTTCCCTTTTATTTCAAATTTATCAGAGATAGCAATTCCAAAGGTAATGACCATCTCTCATAATATCTAATGACAAATGAAGCCACTTTACACTACACACTTAAACATTGTAAACTTGAGCAATGATTTGAAGATTAGCTATTCATAGCGCAACGACTCGATAGGATCCAGGCGAGCAGCTTTTAAGGCAGGATATAATCCAGAAATAAGTCCAACAATGGTACACGTCACCAATCCAAGTAGCATCCATGCCCAAGGAATCAGGAATCTACCACCAATAGCTAGTGTTACAAGATTGCCAATGATAATCCCTAAGATGACTCCAACAATTCCGCCAATGATACTAATGACGATGGACTCGGTAATGAATTGGGTTAATATATTTTCGCGAGTGGCTCCTATCGCTTTGCAAATTCCGATTTCTCGGGTACGTTCTGTTACAGAAACCAACATGATATTCATCAATCCGATTGCGGCACCAATCAAAGTTATCAAACCAATAGCTATGGTTGCCATTCTCAAGGTGAACGTATTTTCTTTCAACATGTCGATGAGGCCGTCACTTTTGTAAATTTGAAAGTCATCTTCTTGTGACAATTTCAAACCTCTCACATTTCTGAAAAGTCCAATAGCAGCAGAAGTAGCATTGTCCATATCGAGTGCATCATACAATCCAACGTCTGTATAATAGGTAGTATTGGCAGAACCATAATGGCGTTTGACATTTAATAGTGGTGCAAAAATCCGACGATCACTACTGTCATTCATTTGCGAGCCTTTTGATTTTAAAACACCGATGACTCGATATTTAACCGTACCGACTGAAATAATTTTATCTAATGCTTTCTCAGGTTTTTTATCAAAAATTAGATTTACAATTTCAGAACCGATAATACATTTGGGAGAACCATTTTCAATTTCATTGTTGGAAAAATCGCGACCATACTCAATCTCGTAAGCTTTGACATAGAAGTAATTTTCGTCAACACCATATAGACGGACATTGGGATTGGTCTTCTCTTCTTTGTATCGGACTGCTGCCATACGAGTACCACGCATGGAGATGGTGGTTCTGGCTGGAAACTCATATCGATCTTTAAACTCTTTTGCTTGTTTGTAAGTGATGATTTCTCCTCGTTTCCTACCATGTCGTCCCATTCCTCCACCTGTTCTGCTAATAGAAAATGAGTTGGCGCCCATGCTTGTGAAATTGCTACTCATGGAATAGATAATGGTATCAATGGCGGTTAAAATTCCGACCAACGCCATGATTCCAAAAGCAATAATGAGTAAGGTCAATATCGTTCGCAAAAGATTGGAACGGACATTACGGATGGCAATCGCTATGTTTTCTGAAAAATTCACTTACTAAATGTAAGATTTTAAACTGGTTCGATCGTTGTTTTTCGATAAAGTCAGTGTTTTAATCGGCAATCAGCAATGGAAACATTTTGTCAAAATCGGAAGTGACTGCTTGTACACATCTGGATTGGCCGCCAACACTTCTGCACCTGTCAAGTAATCATCTCCACCTGCAAAATCTGTTATCACCCCACCCGCTTCTTTGACCAATACGACACCTCCTGCGATATCGTACAAATTCAGAGTATATTCAAAATACAAATCGAATCGTCCACATGCCACATACGCTAAATCAACAGCTGCCGATCCAAGGCGTCGGATTCCAACAGAGTTGCGCATAAAATATTCAAGGGTTTCAAAATAAGGTTGAATACGATCGTAATTATGATATGGGAAACCGGTCGCTACTAAAGCATTAGCTGTTTCCTTTTTTTGAGAAACCAAAATTTTTTCTCCATTCAAATAAGCACCACCATCTTTCCAAGCATAAAAACATTCGTCATTATTGATTTCATAAACGATGCCGATAACCAGCTCGCCTTGATATTCTAACGCTACACTTACAGAGAAAATAGGGATTTGATATAAGAAATTGGTCGTACCATCTAATGGATCAATTATCCACCGAAACTCTCCTTCTTCATTTTCGACGGTATCTTCTTCTGTAAAAAATACGGCTTGCGGAATGATATCTAACAATCCTTTTACCAATTGTTCTTCCGCTTTTTTATCCACATACGAAACCAAACTGTTGAGATCTTTGGTGATGACGTCACTTGGTTTTACATTTTTAATTTCACTACGAATAAATGCTCCGGTACTTTTGACGAGCTTGCAAGCACGTTCGCAGATAGTTGCTAATTCTGTTGTTTTCATAAAGGGAAGGTACAAAGAATCGTAAAACAAAAAGTCCTTCTCATACTTGAAAAGGACTTATACAGATTATAGAACTCGAGAATAAATAGATTATTAAAATTTGTAACCGCAATACATCCTTACATTTTGGAAGTGAATCTCTCCATCAATCGTACTGTTGGTACTCACGTTCGCTAGTTCTGATTCAAAAGAGAAGCCTTTTAGTATTGCTCTGTTGTATAATCCACCAACTGAAAAACGGTGTGTCAGTTTATATTCAACACCTAAAGTTGCTCCGAGATTAAATTTCCTAAATCCACTTGGTGTCCCTGTAAACGTTGATCCAAAAGATGAGCCATTACTGAATTGTTCCGTAACAGTAGTACCGTTTGCATTAATTAGATATTCAAAAGTAGGTCCACCAAAAAACCCAAGTCTTTTCCATGCATTTAAATTCCAGGTCAATTCAAGTGGAACTTCAAGAAAATTGAATTTTGAAGTATTCGAATTTGTTTCTCTTTGATCCTCCATGTTTAAATCAGTTAGCGTAACTTCTGTTTGGGAGATTTCAAAACTATTGTCCGTTTGAAAGTATCTTAAACCTGTTCTCAGACCAATTCCATGTGATGGTATAAGCGGCCTGGAAATCATGAAGCCTAAAGTGAAATTAACATGCTTTAAATCCAATTTATCAGTAGAAAATCCACCCATTAATGAATAGTCCATTTTTATCTTCTGCTTTGCCGTCATATTGGTATAACCAAAATCGTGATCTATTGTAGATGATGTTGTAATAAGGTTGGTGTTGCTAAATGTGTATTTCTAAGTTCAAACTTATTGTACAGTGGTTTGTTATTTTGAGAAGTCGGTGCTACTGGTTCTTTCTCTAATACCTCTGAGAATGTATTGTTACTATTTAAAGCTGATTGTACATTTTGAGTGCTTGATGATTCTTGAATTTTTGTAGCTACCTCTTCAGCAGGAATTGTTTTTTTTTGAGGATTTGATTATCAACAGTTGATTTATCATCCTACTTAATTTCAATTGCCTTTTCGGTGGATACGGATTGGCTTAACACTGAACTAGCAGGAATAGCATCCGTTTTCATTAGGCTGTAAAAAATAGTAGCTGCGGCAATGATGAAGACAATACCGATCATCCATTTCATTCCATTTCCTAATCCAGATTTATGAGACGGTCCTTTTGAAGGTTCATCAATGGTTCTGCGGTATTCAACAAATTCTCTAAAATCAGGAATTGGAACCTGTTGATTGTTCATTTATACATAAGTTCTGTTTGTTAAATTTCGATTAGTCTTCCTTGTTATTTTGAGCTTTCGCTGTGGCGAAGATGTCGAAAAATCAAGGAAGGTTTAAAGCAGAACAATTTCGACCTTGCGGAGAAATCTTCTCCAGTTCAAAATTTGCTTCTAATAATTTCAACTATGATTGTAATTAGATTTCTCCACAAGGTCGAAATTGGAAAACTGAGAAATTGCTTGATCCTTCGACGTCTTGGCAAAGCCAAAGCTCAGGATGACAAGCAACTTTGTTAATACATTTTATGCCTCTCGTACACCTGAAATAAAAACAAAAAAGCCCTCCCCGAAAAAACGAGAAGAGCTTTCATATAATTTTTTATTAGAGTCTATCCCATCTCCGCCACCACTTCAGTCACTTCTGGAACCATACGCTTTAACATCCCTTCAATTCCAGATTTCAAGGTTACTGAAGAAGAAGGACATCCACTACAAGATCCTTGTAACACTACAGTTACAACTCCTTCATTGAATGACTTGAATTCTATATTTCCACCATCCATTTCGACAGCAGGCTTTACGTATGTCTCAATTAACTCTTTGATCTTTTTGACGATCTCTAGTTGGTCACCAGTATATTGATAGCTAGCACCTTTTTCAGCCTCAATCTTTTCCATCGCTTCTGCAAATCCATCTTTCAATATCTCTTTCCCATCCTGAACATATGCTTTGATGAAATCTTTAATCTTCAACATGATGTCTTCCCAAGAGTAATTGAATTCTTTGGTGATGGTTACGAAGTTGTTTGAAATATAAACTCCTTTTACAAAAGGCATTTCGAAAAGTTCAGTACCGATTGGAGACCACTCTTTTGCCAAATCTTCTGTTCTGAAATCAGCTGTACCATGATACAACATACGTGACGTCACGAATTTCAATGATTCAGGATTCGGTGTTTGCTCGGTATATATGATGACTGGACTGGTTGTTATTACTTTTTCTTCCATAATATCTTATTTAGAATTATTCTATAAAGATAACACATTTCTAGATGAGAAGTTCAAATTTTTCCTTTCCGTTTTCCGTTATCCGTTCGTGTTGCTTTGCCACCTTTTCCGTTGTCCGTTTGACGACCATGATTTAGAAAAGTCGAATAATATTTATTAGGTAGAAATTTTTTACCAAATAAGACACAAAAGGAAAAAGTGTTTCGCGTTTAAGACACATAAGAACGATCAACTTAAGTGTCTTATTTATTCTTATGATTCTTACGTGGTTCATTTACGTCATCGTGTCAATTTACACGAGCTAGCAAAGGGATAACGGAAATCAACCGTACAACTCATAATGCACTTGTGATTTATCATACCCTAACTTCACAATGAGATTAGCGACTGCTTCATCGATCATATTACTCCAGCCACAAATATAGAAATGTCGATCAGGGCTCACCTCTTTATATTGCTCCATGTAGATATTATGAACATAACCTTTTGGACCTTCCCAATTTTCTTCGCGAGATAACGCAATGGAATAATCAAAGCCTTCCATCTTTTCTTTCATTGCTTCGAATTCTTCACGATATAAGATGGTATTTTCAAATCGAGTTCCAAAAATCAAATGGATATTTTGACGTGGCTTTTTATTGTTATAAATATCGAGCAACATACTACGGAAAGGAGCGACACCAGTACCAGTGCAAATCAAGACCAACTCAGACTTAATTTCTTTGGGCAAACAAAAGGCACCGGATGGACCTTTAAAACGAATGGTGGAACCAATTTTTATTTCTTCGAATAAGTAAGTAGTGGCAGCACCTCCTTCTAATTTGACAATACAAAATTCGAGTCGGTTAGAATTGTCAGGTGCATTGGCAATGGAATAGCTGCGCCATCTTTTGAGTCTTTTTTCTGCAATAGGTAAATCCATTGTTACAAATTGACCAGCAATAAAGTCAATTTTCTCCTCATTTGGTACTTCCACCCAAAACCGTTTGGTCGTAGGTGTTTCATCTACAATTTTGGTAACAACACTGTCATACCATTTCCAAGCCATATTAAAGAATTAGGTCATCATAAGAATGGCAAACATCGCAACCTTTGTCGGCAAAATATTTTTGAACATCTGCTTTTCCTTTTTCGCTTGTAGCCAAAATGAAATCTCCTCCCCAAGCACCTAAAGATTTGATGCTTCCCCAATAGTCTGAGAATCGTTCGTCTTTTACTTTTTTCAAATTCAGTGCATTGGCGATGATGTCTTCATGTTCATTTATCAACTTTTCGAAGTCAGATAAAGATTTAGCCTCAAAAATAGCATCGGTGATACCAGTCAATTTTTCACTGATTCCTTTTTTATCGATCTTTGCCTTTTTATACATCTTAACAGCATCTGCACTACTTTGTTTTTGACCAGAGTAGATAAAATACAAGTTGTCTTTAAAAGGTAAAGTCAATTCTATTTCTGTGAATTTGATGGAATCATCTACCAATTGGTATTCGACAGGGCCTTCTGCACCAGCACATGCGACATCATATCCTGAACCATCTTGGAATCTGAAGAAAACTAAAAATGGGTTCGCATCCGCCCATTGGGAAGCCATATGAATCAATGTCGAACTCGAACCTAATCCCCAATCTCTTGGAAAATCCATTTTTGTTTCGACTCGTAATTTTTTCCATTTGGATAAAAATTCAGGACTGTTTTGAACACAGGCTTTCAATAATTTTTTGATGAATTGGGCAGTTGTATCATCCGTACTTTCTATTGGATCGAATCCTAATAAATTGAATTTTCCCTCGAACCAAGGTTTCCCATTTTCGTCCAAACTCTTCCAGACCAATTCTGATCCTGCACTTTCTTTCACGGTCATGGTTTGACCAAATTTTGTTGGAAGTGCAATTGCTTTTGCGCCATCCAGAATGAAGTATTCGCTGGTGAGCAGGAGTTTTCCGTTTGCTTTGAATTCCTTTTTGATATGCAGTGTTTTTTAGTGTGTGGTAATTTGTGTGGGTGGCAAAGATAAGGGAATAATTGGGTAGTACCCCGATTTTTCAAATTGAATAATTTCGGAAAGATGTTAACAAGATGTATTGAATTTTGATAAAACACAATCTTTAAGATCCTACAGACTGCCCACGAAGCGATTCCAAAAACTCCCGAACAGAATGATGAGAAACCACTTCCTCCTCAAAATGAGCAGTAGCTTTTTCAGCTTCCGCATCTGTAGCTTTGAAAGTATTTAAGATATTGGCGAGATGCATTTTCATGTGCCCTTTTTGGATACCAGTGGTGACCAAAGATTTGATGGCAGCAAAATTTTGTGCTAATCCAGTTGCTGCAATAATCTTCATCAATTCTTCAGCATCAGGATTGCCTAATAATTCAAGCGATCGTTTTGCGATAGGATGTAATTTTGTCAAACCACCAACGGTTCCTAGCGCAATTGGTAGATCCAACCAGAATTTGAAAGTGCCATTTTCAACCGTGCAATGACTTAAACTTTTGTACTGCCCATCTTTGGCGGCATAGGTATGTCCGCATGCTTCTATGGCCCGAAAGTCATTAGCCGTTGCAACTACTACCGCATCAATACCATTGAAGATTCCTTTGTTGTGGGTTGCAGCACGATAAGGATCGATATGCGCGATACGAATAGCTTGGTAAAATTTATTGGCAAAAGTCTCTGCTGTCATATTATCTGGAAAATTTCCAAGATCAGCAACAGGACATTCAACTTTGGCGCGTACTAAACATTCCGGTGTATAATTAGAAAGAATGGACATGATGATTTCCACTCCTCTTTCTTCTTCATTGAAAACAGGATGGCGCTTCATGAATCCAACAAGAGACTTACTAAACGACTCTAAAATGGAATTGATGAAATTCGCTCCCATGGAATCACAAGTATGAAAATCTGCTTTTAGCTGATAGTAATTTGGTTCTTGACTTGTGAAATCTAACAACTCAATATCGAGAATACCACCACCACGATTTCTCATATTCTCAGTCAACGATTCCGTGTCCTTGTATAGCGTTTCTTTCAGATCATCCCAAACTCGCAATAACTTTTCTTTATCTCCCGACCAATTGAAATGCACTTGTCCGACTTTGGTCATGGAAAGTACATCTACTTGAAACCCACCGCGCTCCATCCAAAACTTTGCAGCACTTGAGGCAGCAGCTACGACTGAGCTTTCCTCAATCACCATTGGGACTACATAGGTTTTTCCATTGATAACAAAATTGGGAGCAACACCGTAAGGAAGGAAATAATTACTGATGGTGTTTTCGCTAAAGCCGTCAAATATTTTTTGCGACTCTTCATTTTTATGCCAATAACTAACGAGTTCTTGCATCACGTTTTCAGGATCTTTGAAGAAATTCTCCACAATCCAACGAAGCTTTTTACGCTTCGACATTTTTGAAAATCCTGATATCGAACGACTCATTTAATTCTTTTTTAGTTTAGACCGTAAGTCGCTTTGCTTCTTACTATTAGACCGCTTTGCTTTCAGACCGTAAGTCGCTTTGCTCCTTACTTTTAGACCACTTCGTTTTAAGACTGATTCTCTTTTTATCTGAGCTTAGTGTTCGAATTTTACTTGCCCTTTTTGTGAGTACAATTCATGTTACAAGTTCAATTTGAAAGAGAAGCAGTCTTACAGCAAAGCGGTCTTACAGCGTCAGCGGTCCTAAAGCGTCAGCGGTCTGAAAGTCTATTTCACCTTTAGGTACGCACGCGAAATTTCTAATCCTGCAATTTGTGCTTCTACATATTGTTTCAGTTCGGCATAATCTCCCATTGAGTGTTTTAGAAACCCAGATGCTTGTCCATACACTGAAGTAAACGCTAATTTATTAATTAGATAGTAACCATCCAAAAAGTTCTTCACACCACCAGAGATGATTACTTCCTTACATTGGATGTTGATATTACGATCATTTTTAATTTGATTGGCATAATCCACCATTTCTTCGGCAGTATGACCGATCATTGCCAGATTGTTAAAAGTCTCTTGCTTGGTAACATCACTACGCAGCAATTCTACATTTGAAAAATTGGTCCCTCCACTCGCTGCAAAGTCAACCGCTGCTATTGGCAATTCAAAAAGTGCTTTCAGACTTTCATAGCCCATTCCTTGACCAACTTCTTTGACGATGATTGGATAATTGGCTGTTTTTAAAACTTCTTTAATGGTATCAATTGGTGCTTCCTCAAATCGATCTCCTTCTGGTTGCAACCACTCTTGAAATGGATTGACATGGATAATTAAACCGTCCGCTTTCAATTTATCCAACAATTCATTTACCAAATACAACTCATTGCCTTTGATTAATTTCTCAACTTGTGCAATTCCTAAGTTGGCATATAAAGGGTATTCATCGGTCATCAAATGTCTCACGTCAAAATCCGCCAAAGTATCATTGCTATACAAAAGTGAACGACAGGAACCGAGTCCCATTCCCATTCCAAATTCTCCACACGCTTTTGCTAAATTTTGATTGATTGTTTTTGCAACTCCTGTGCCACCGGTCATAGAAGATACCCAGATCGGCACTTTCATTTCCTTATTTAGGAAATTCAGTTTCGGAAAACTGTTGTTACTAGGATGAGCAGCGAGTAGGGGTTCGTAGTAAAATCTTTTATCCAGACTGCCCGATTCGATTTGGGATTTGAAAGCCAGATCGATATGGTCTTTTTTTCGGGATGATGCGGTTGGATCATCTTCCGTAAAAAGCTTAGTGATTTTGTCTTCAATTTCTTTGCTCATAAATATCGGCCTGATGGAGCTGTTTTTAATTAGCGTAAAGTTAGGGCAAATCATTGGGATGATATTGAAAATATTAACAAGGATAATTCAATATTAGTTGTGCAATCCAATGAATATCATTCAAATTTGCTTGAAAAAGACGAAGGTTTTTAAAAAGTGTGCGATTTTTTTACTGATTATCAGTTGTTTATAAAACTGAAAAGAAAAATTTGTGGTCAAAATGCTTGTTTTATCTGTGATTGGCACTTACCTTTGCAATCGCTTTAGAAAGGGTGTTCATTTTACACCGTATTATACATTAAAATTAAACCATAAAATAGTGGATACTTTAAGTTACAAAACAAAGTCAGCTAGAAAGGAAGATGTGGAGAGAAAGTGGTATGTCGTAGACGCTACGGATCAAACTGTAGGACGTATGTGTACGAAGATTGCCAGTGTATTGAGAGGTAAGCACAAACCATCTTATACTCCTCACGTTGATACTGGCGATCATGTCATTGTCATCAATGCTGAAAAAGTAAAATTCACTGGAAATAAAATGGCTCAAAAAACTTATTTGAGTTATTCACTTTATCCAGGTGGACAAAAATCAATTACTGCAAAAGAATTGATGGAAAAGAAACCTTACGCGATCATTGAGAAAGCTGTAAAAGGAATGCTTCCAAAAAATAAATTAGGTAGAGCAATGTATAAGAAATTACACGTTGTCGTTGGACCAAAGCACAATTTTGGTGCACAAAAACCTGAAGAATTAAAATAGAACCTGCCAGCATTGTCTGGTATTCAAAATCAATTAATATATGGACGTCATAAATACATCCGGTAGAAGAAAAGCCTCAGTAGCAAGAATATACTTGTCAAAGGGTACTGGAAATATTACCGTTAATGGTAAAGACTACAAAACTTACTTCCCTCAAAAGCACATTCAATACAATGTTACTGAGCCTTTCGGTATCCTTGAAGTTGAAAACATCTATGATGTAAAAGTTGTTGTGAGAGGTGGTGGTTTCAAAGGTCAGGCTCATGCAATTCGTTTGGCCATCTCCAAAGCATTCACAAAATTGAATGAAGACTTCAGAGTGCCATTGAAAAAGCAAAAAATGTTAACACGTGATGCACGTGTTGTGGAAAGAAAGAAATATGGTAAGCCTAAAGCAAGAAAGAGCTTCCAGTTTTCAAAACGTTAATCAGTTTATTAAAAAAATTATTCAATTCATTAAGATATGAATACACCAACATATAAAGAATTATTGGACGCCGGAGTACACTTCGGACACCAAAGAAAAAAGTGGAATCCAAAAATGCTTCCTTACATTTTCATGGAAAGAAAAGGAATCCACATCATCGACTTGAATCGTACAACTGATTGCATGGAAAAAGCGGGTAAAGCTTTGAGACAAATTGCAAAGTCAGGTAAGAAGATTCTTTTCGTTGCCACTAAAAAGCAAGCTCGTATGATGGTTGCTGAATCTGCAAGAAGTGTCGGAATGCCATTCGTTACCGATAGATGGTTGGGAGGTATGATGACCAACTTCGCAACAATCAGAAAGTCTGTTAAAAAAATGAACAGCATTGATAAGATGTTGGCAGATGGATCTTTGTCAAGTATCACGAAAAAAGAAAAATTGACGCTTTCTCGTGAACGTAACAAATTGGAAAAAGTATTAGGTGGTATCGCCAACCTTAACCGTATTCCTGCTGCAATCTTTATCGTGGATATTCATCACGAACACATTGCATTGGCAGAAGCCAACAAATTAGGTATGCGTACGTTTGGTATGGTGGACACGAATTCTGATCCAACGCAAGTGGATTATCCAATTCCTGCTAATGATGATGCTTCTAAATCAATTGCAATGGTTACTAAATTTGCTGTTGACTGCATCAAGGAAGGATTGGAAGAAAGAAGAAAAGCTAAGGATTCAAACAAGCCAGAAAAGACAGAAGCAAAACCTGCTAAGCCAACAACTTAATTTTCTCATAAATTCTCAAATATTTAATAATTAAAAAAATGAGCGAAATCAAAATATCTGCAGCCGACGTAAAAAAATTACGTGACCAGACAGGAGCTGGAATGATGGATTGCAAAAAAGCATTGAATGAATCTGGAGGTAACTTCGAGGATGCAATTGCTTACTTAAGAAAAAAAGGACAGAAAGTTGCAAGCAAACGTGCAGATCGTGAAGCGAAGGAAGGTGTCGTTATTGCAAAAGTTTCTGGCGATAATAAAAATGGTGTAGTAATCAAGTTGAGTAGTGAAACGGATTTCGTTGCCAAAAACGAAGACTTCATCAACTTAGCTCAAGAAATTGCTAACATCGCAATTACTCATATGCCTGCTGATAAAGATGCTATGTTAGCATTGGACTTCGGTGGTGGAATGACTGTTGGCGATAAAGTAACAGAACGTTCTGGTGTTATCGGTGAAAAAATCGAATTGGCTAACTTCGAAACATTAAGCGCTGAAATGGTGGTATCTTATATTCACATGGGATACAAAGCAGGTGTTGTTGTAGGATTGAACAAAGCAGACGCAAGTTTTGACCAAGCAGGGAAAGATGTTGCGATGCAAGTTGCTGCAATGAAACCTTTAGCTGTAGACAAAGATGGTATCGATAGCTCAATCGTAGAAAAAGAAATCGAGATTGGTAAGGAGCAAGCACGTGCACAAGGAAAGCCTGAAGCAATGTTGGAAAAGATTGCAATGGGTAAGCTTGGCAAATTCTACAAAGAAAATACTTTAATGAATCAGATCTTTGTAAAAGATGGCAAGAAGACGGTCGCACAGTATCTTCAAGGCTTAGATAAAGACTTGGTTGTGACGAACTTCAAGCACGTCACGCTAGGATAAATTATTATTAAAAGCGTTCCGATTATTCGGAACGCTTTTTTTTTGCTCTATATTTAACTTTGTTACTGAACCCTATTCGTAACCGCAACCGTAACAGTAAAGCAGACAGCCACCCCGAGTATTTAACAAATAGAATTTTTTTAAACTTTTTTAATTTTTAAAATGGCTAAATATAAAAGAGTATTACTAAAGCTAAGTGGAGAATCCCTAATGGGAGAAAAGAAGTTTGGAATCTCTCCAAACATGTTGGTGAACTACGCCAATCAAATCAAAAAACTTTCGGAAGAAGATGTTGAAATCGCAATCGTAATCGGTGGAGGAAATATCTTCCGTGGATTGCAAGCTAAAGACTCTGGTATCGATCGCGTAACTGGAGACTATATGGGAATGCTCGCAACTGTGATGAATGGAATGGCATTGCAAAGTGCATTGGAAAATGTTGGACTATACACTCGTTTGGTTTCAGCAGTAGGAATGGAAAAAATTGCGGAACCTTACATTCGTAGAAGAGCTATCCGACATTTGGAGAAAAGACGTATTGTTATTTTTGTTGCTGGAACGGGTAGTCCTTATTTCACAACAGATTCTGCAGCTGCACTTCGCGCCAATGAAATTAATGCGGAAGTGATCTTGAAAGGAACTCGTGTCAATGGTATCTACACTGCCGATCCTGAAAAAGACCCTACTGCAACGATGTATGATAACATTTCATTTGCAAAAGTAATCAGTCTTGGATTAAGTGTGATGGATATGACTGCTTTCACAATCTGTCAGGAAAATAATTTACCTATCGTTGTCTTTAATGTCAATGATCCTAATAATTTGGTTAAGATTATTAAAGGAGAGCCTGTTGGGACTTTGGTTGAGGCGGAGATGGTGTAGGCTTACAAAGTAAATAGAAAATATTGAAATGACTTCATCCTTTTTGGGTGAGGTCATTTTTTTTATTCTTTTTCTAACATTATAATTTCTAAATTTAATTAAAAGTGATATCTTAGATTATGGATAAAATTAAAATGAAAAATCTATTTATAGTGTTGGTACATTTATTACTCTTCAATTGTATTGATGCGCAAACTGAATATCCATTATCTGAAAGACAAATAAAATTTATCAATGAGTTTAATCATTTCCCCAAATTTGAAGATTTCACTAAAGTACCTGTTCAATTGATGGATGCTCAAAATTTACTAATACCAACATTAAAAGAAGGGAAAATAATAATTACTAGTTCTACCAAGAGGGAGGTATCATCTTCTTTCAATAATCATGTTGATTCACTTACCCTATTTTTCAAAGATAGTTTGCTCGTGGCAATGGCTTCAAACAAAAGTTGGACCAGCGGAAAAAGAACACTTGATTATAATGAAGATAGAACGCTAAAATCATATGGTAAAAGCGATATTCAATATTATGAAAATGGTTCACCAAAATTTTACCAGTGGGGTTCAAGATCAAAAGAATATATTCATCATGATTCTTGTATCACAGAGGTTTTTTATGGCCGGCGAGAGCAAGTAATGACTAAAAAAACTTATTGTTATAATTCGGATGGATTTGTAGTTCAAGACAGTTCATGGCATGGAGTTGCTAAAGATAGTATTCCGATAATGTTAGGTTATACCGTTTCTAATTTCACCTATGATCACAATAGACTAGTTTTCCAAACCAGTGCTCATTATAAAAACAAGAGAGCATTTGCAAAAGATATTCCACTTGATGGGGAAGATAAAGCACTGATGGAAAAGTTCATGAAAATAGATACCAGTTTCTTTGGATACAATGAATACAAATTTAATAAACATGGTTTGCTAACCGATATGATTCGTAATGGCACAACATTGAATCATCAAAATCTAGATAAAGAGGAATTTAAATCTCATATTCAATTTTCCTATGAATTTGAACCGACAAATGATGGTGATGTAATTCTTAAAATTTTAGCAACTAATGATTCAAAATTATCGGGTGCCATTCAGATGACTTTTAATAAGGATGGATTTTTAACAAAATTAAGTTACGATGGCTATTCAGGTTTTGATATTTCTGGAAATAAATTTTCTAGAGTACAAGAATTATTTTATGAAATTCCGACGAAATGATGAATCATATAGCAATCGCAATAGTGACCAAACTAATCTTCACCCCATCCAACCCTTCAAAATTCACCGCACAAGCTTCCAAGGTCGCACCCGTCGTCACCACATCATCTACAATCATCACATGCTTGTCGAGTATCTTCTTGGGATTTTTGATTTGAAATTTATCACCAACATTAGCTACACGATCAAGGCGAGATTTTTTAGTTTGGGTTTTAGTATTGGTATTTCGGATGAGGACATTATTATAAAATGGAATTTCCATCGACTTGGATAAACCTTGTGCAAAGACCGTACTTTGGTTGAAACCACGAATTCTTTCTTTCTTTGGATGTAAAGGAACAGGGATGATACAATCAACAGATTCGAAGTGAGGTGATTTATTCAGCATCGATCCATATACTCCTCCTAGCTTGACACCGATTTCTTTCTTGCCATTGTACTTTAAATTATGTATGAGTTCCTGCGTTCGACCACCTTTGGTGAAAAAATAAAGGGACGCTGCAGATTCGATTTTCACTCTTCCCCAAAAACGCTCGGTAAATGGATTTTCTTTTTCTTTATGGAAATTAGTTTTTGGCAAATAGTATTGACAAGAGATGCAGATGATTTCTTTACCGTGCGGTAATTCGTTGCCACAAGCCAGGCATAAGTTGGGATAGAAAAGTTGTAGGAAGGAGTTGATATATTTGGTTAGTACGTTCATTAATTTCAAAAATACAAAATTGAATTTCGAATATCTAACAGGGAACCGTAGAATGTCGACATTCAATTTAAAGCATCTTTGGAGAGACGTCAAAAGAAACTGAGTGGGCGTTTTGTCATTTTGAGCATAGTCGAGAAAAAAAAAACGCCTACTCTATCAAGATAGAGCAGACGCATCAAAACAAAACGAAAAACCAACTTTAAACAAGTATATTATAATAACCCCAATTTTAAGGGTTTTGTTTCATCACATGTGTTAATAATTGACAAAAATTCGACAAACTAGCCTGCTTTCAAGACGACTGGAATTGTTTGAATCTTGCCTTTTCTATTGATTGTCAGTTGAATGGTCTCTCCTACTTTTACTCGACCTACCAGCTCTTGTAATTCAGGAGCGGACTTCACAGTCTTACCATCTACTTTCGTAATCACGTCTCTAGGAATGATCCCAGCAAATTGAGCAGCACCACCATCGACCAAATCCATGACCACAACTCCTTGGGAAATATCGAGCCCTAATTCATCTGCATATTCATCATCCAAATCAGAGATATTGATTCCTAAAAATCCTCGTTGGTAACTTCCAAATTGAATAATATCATTCACAATTTTATCCATCATATTAACAGGGATCGCAAAAGAGTATCCTTCAAAAGATCCGGTTCGTGTTGCGATCGCAGTGTTGATACCAATTAACTTTCCATCAATATCCACCAATGCACCTCCACTATTTCCAGGATTTACAGCAGCATCCGTTTGAATAAAAGCTTCAATCGCCAATGCATTTTTATTGATATTAATGTCTCTGGCTTTGGCCGAAATGATTCCAGCGGTCACTGTAGAGGTTAAATCAAATGGATTTCCAACAGCTAATACCCATTCTCCTACCATCGCTTTATCTGAGTCTCCATAGTCAATAGCAGGCAAATTATTCGCATCAATTTTTAAAACTGCTAAATCACTATTCTTATCGATTCCTACCACTTCAGCCGTATATTTTTGATTGTTGTACATCGTCACTGATACTTCATTTGCATTCGACACGACGTGGTTATTGGTTACAATATATCCATCTCTGGAAATGATAACACCTGAACCTTTACCTTCTCGAGGCATATTAAACATGTCGCCACCAAAAAATAAACTGAATGGATCGTTGCTTTTATTGGTTTGTGTACGTGTATCTGTTGCGGAGATATGTACGACAGCAGGCATTGTTTTTTGCGCAGCTAGCTTAAAATCGAACGGGGCAATTAACGATTTTGGACTAACATTAAAATTACTACTGACCTCTTTTGCATAATTGGGTTCTACTGTTTTTAGGGTATTTTTTGATAAAAACAACCCACTTAAAACGACTAATCCGCCCAAAATACCCGCAAATAGGAAAGAAATTACTTGTTTCATATTTATAAATTTTATCTGACTTTTTTTGGAGAAATTTTTGCAACCTGTATTCATAAGATTACAAACATTTAACAACGCTACATTTTTTACTGTTATTGAAAAAACTTACTTTAACGTGACTTTAACAGAAGAACTTCTTACCCCTAAATTTATCAATGATTTTCCTAGACCGACAATTGAAAATTTTATCCAAAGATAATTTTAAGGAAACGCTATTTCATGAAAAACGCTGCAACTGAGATTTCTGTCGATGAGTTAATAAGACCTGAGAATAATTTAGAAATCGCTCTACTAAAAGACAGGGAATTAAAGAATGGACTTTTTTGGGGAACCCCTAGATTTGGGCATCCCGAAGGTCAAGTCATTTATCATATCCGCGAAGTACTAGATAATGTTGAAGCATTAAAAACTGACAAACAAACCAGAGAACAACTCAGAATTATCACCATTGTCCATGACAGTTTCAAATACATGGAAGACAAAATATCCTATCCTCGTGATTGGTCCAAACATCACGGTAAATATGCCCGCAAATTTTTCGAAAAATATTCCGACGATAAGCATTTATTAGAATTAATTGAGCTTCATGATGAGGCCTATTATTGTTGGAGATTATCTGAATTAAAAAACGATCCGAAATCTGCTAATCACCGTATGAACAGTTTGATCACTCGATTAAATGGTAACATGCAAATGTTTTACCTCTTCTTCAAATGCGATACCATGACCGGAGACAAAAATCAAGCTCCTTTAAAATGGTTTGAAGATGTAGTAAGCCATATTATTGATGTCGTTGAATTAGCTAGATAATCCTTCTCTTTTTTTATTGCTTTTTTATAGTGTAATAAAATATAGCAGAGCAAGATGTGATTACCTATCACTGTGTCTTCCAATCCACCTATTTATCATAGATACCGCGCTGGCTCATCACCATTTTCTGTGAGCAAAACCTATTTAAAAGGTAGATTTCATCAATTTTTCAATTTTTTTTAACAACTTGGAACTATTATAAGAATGGTATTGTTAGATCTGATAGGCAAAACAACCATTTTTAGACTTGATTACAGCACTTAATATATCATTAATGATCGATGATCCAACGAAGGCTCATTTAGACAAGGTATTTCATGATGAGTTACTCCCTCACATGGATGCACTTTATAATTTTGGATTTCACCTTACAAGAAGTGAGGCAGATGCCAATGATTTAGTGCAAGAAACTTATCTAAAGGCTTATCGTTTCGTTGATAAGTATCATGAAGGTACCAATGCAAAAGCATGGTTATTCCGTATCATGAAGAATGCTTTTATCAATGATTATCGTAAGAAAAGCAAAGCGCCTAATCAGGTTGATTACGAAGAAGTAATCAATTTCCACAGAGAAGATGATAGCTCTAATTTTTCGGGCTATATGGATTTAGGAAAAGAGATGTTTGAAAACATGATGGGTGATGAGATTTCCAATGCCATCAATTCTTTGCCAGTGGACTTTAGAGTGGTTATCTTGTTATGTGATATTGAAGATTTCAAATACGATGAAATTTCGCAAATCATCAATATTCCAATCGGTACTGTAAGGTCGAGATTGCACAGAGCAAGAAATATGCTGAAAGAAAAATTGAAAGACTATGCCAAGCAACATGGCTATGTTGATAAAAGATCTTAAACCTTATTTCTTAAAAAAATTACAAACCTGAATTGTTCAGAGGTTAAAGCATACGAGTTATGAATACAATCAGCGTAAAAATTTTAAAGCCTTACATGAGTACTGCCAATTGGCGTATCTGTAAGGCTTTATTTTTTGCTGATGTCATGATAACTAAACAAGCCGCAATACCCGAACAGCAATTCTAAAAATTTTACTTATCATGCGTGATCAGTCTAATTCTCCAGAACAAGAGCTCGTCAGAAAGGTATCCATGTATCTTGATAACGAATTGAGCCTAGAAGCACAAATTAATTTTTTACAAGACTTACAGAAAAATCCCAACCATAGGGAAATATTTGATAAAGAAAGATCAATCAGAAAGCTGATAAAAAATAATCTACCCAACAAAAAGGCTTCTCCAACCTTAATCGATTCCATCAAAGAAAAAATTAAATACAGGATTCCTCCTGTTTGATTTTAAGAAAAAATCCACAATTATTTACCACGCATCATTACTGCTCAGGAATTCTTCTGAGAGAATAGGGACACCTTGAAATAATTGATTGTAAAATTTCTAACTAGTTGTTAGTAAAATTTGCAATTTTGTATATATGAAAGGAATTCAAGATACTTCTAGTAACACCTTAAGGCAATTACTTGGTAATGGCTTGACATATGAAATTCCAAAATTTCAAAGAGATTACTCTTGGGAAAATGAGCAATGGGATGATTTATGGCAAGACATACAAACTATTATCAATGGCAAAGAACCTGGTCACTATCTTGGATACCTAGTACTCCAAACTTCAAATAATAAAAATTTTAAAGTAATAGATGGTCAACAGAGAATTACAACAATAAGTATTCTTATCCTTGCTGTTATTAAGGCATTACAAAAATTAGTAGACACAAAAATTGATGCTGATAGTAATTTAAAAAGAATTGAATCATTTAGAAACAGTTATATAGGATACTTAGATCCTGTAACAATAATTGCAACCAACAAACTAATTCTAAATAGAAATAATGATACTTTTTATAGAAATAAGTTGGTTCCATTAGATCAATTGCCTAAAAGAGGACTTAATTCTTCAGAAAGATTAATGAAAAACTGTTTTGAATGGTTTGCAACAAAAATTCAAAATAAATACACTACTGGTGAATCACTTGCAGAATTTGTCGATAAAACAGTTGATAAACTTTTCTTTACAGTAATCTCGGTAAATGATGAATTGAATGCATTTAGAGTATTTGAAACATTAAACGCACGAGGTGTTCAGTTATCAGCCTCGGATTTATTAAAAAATTATTTATTCTCTATTGTTGATTCTGATTCACCTCATCAATCAGAAATTCTTCAAATTGAATCTTTGTGGGGTAATATCATCGGCAAATTAGGAAGTGAAAAGTTTGCCGAATTCCTTAGGTTTTATTGGAACAGCAAATTTAAAACGGTAAGGAAAAATGATTTATTCAAGGCTATAAGGAGAAATATAAAATCTAAATCTGAAGTATTTAGCTTAATCCGAAATTTGGAAAAATCTTCGGATACATATATTGCATTGAAAAATCCTTATGATGAATTATGGAAAGAAAGCAAGAATATAATTTCAAATTTAAATGTCTTAAAAGTATTTCAAGTTAGACAACCATTTTCATTATTATTAGCTGGTTATGATGAATTAAAATCTAATGATTTTGAAAAATTACTAAAACACTTGACCATTATTTCCTTCCGTTATAATATAATTGGAGGATTAAATCCAAATGATCAGGAAACAATTTATAACGAACTTTCATTGAGCATAAGACAAAATAAATTATACGATGAACGCATTTTAAAGAAGATTGATCCAAAGGACGAATTCTTTGAAACAGCATTTTCAAATAAAGATTTTAAACGAACAGCAAGGAATCATAAAATTGTAAAATATATATTGGCTAAAATTGAAAAAAATTTGTATTCGAATGATATTGATTTATTTAGTGAATTATATACAATAGAACACATAATGCCAGAAGATATAGAAGAGCATTGGGAAACAATTCCAGATGATGTTTATGAAAGATGTGTTTACAGGCTAGGTAATCTAGCTATTTTAGAAAAGAACTTAAATAAAGAAGCAGGCACAAAAAACTTTGAATCTAAAAAGAAAGTGTTCTCAAAAAGCTCTTTAAAAACAACGACAGCAATTCCAGAACATTATCAAGTTTGGACTGAAAACGAAATCAATTCTAGACAAGGTCAGTTAGCTAAGAAAGCGAAATCGATCTGGAAAATATAATTACCTTTGCAGTCATGAAACAAGTGCTTCAATTTTATTAGCTACCCAATCTCAATAGCGAACCATCGCTAAACGCTAATCCTATTTACTTAATTGAACTACTTAAAATAATTTAATAACATGCTAGACAAATTAGAAGCAATCAAAGATCGCTATCACTACCTGGAAGAACAATTATCTGATCCAGAAGTAGTATCGGATATGTCCAAATACAAAAAGACCAGTAAGGAATACAAGAGCTTACAAGAAATTGTGGAGACCGGTGACATCTATAAAAATGTAATTGACAACATCGCTTCTGCAAAAGAAATGACCAAGGAAGATGATCCGGAAATGAAGGAGATGGCCAAAATGGAATTGGATGAATTGGTACCTAAAAAGGTCGAGCTGGAAGAGAAATTAAAAAAGCTGCTAATTCCAAAAGATCCAGAAGATGAAAAAGATGTAATTTTTGAAATCCGATCTGGAACGGGTGGTGATGAGGCCAGTATCTTTGCAGGTGATCTTTATAAGATGTATACCAAATATTTTGAAACCCAAGGATGGAAATCAACTGCTGTATCTATCAATGAGGGAACCGTCGGTGGCTACAACAAAATCGTACTAGAAGTAGAAGGAACCGATGTTTATGGTAAACTTAAATTCGAGTCAGGAGCTCATCGTGTACAACGTGTTCCAAAAACAGAATCACAAGGTCGTGTTCATACTTCTGCAGCAACAGTGGTCGTAATGCCAAAATTGGAAATGGAAGATGTCAACATCAATAAAGCTGACTTGAAGGTCGATACGTATCGTGCAAGTGGTGCTGGTGGACAACACGTCAACAAAACAGAATCTGCCGTTCGTTTCACGCACATCCCTACTGGTATTGTAGCTGAGAGTCAGGACAGTCGTCAACAAATGAAAAATCGTGAAATTGCCTTGCAACGTTTATACGCCAAGATGTATGATGTACAAAGAGAAGCTCATGAATCTAAAGTAGCATCTGAAAGAAAATCGTTGGTCGGAACAGGTGATAGAGCCGGCAAAATCCGTACCTACAATTATCCTCAAAACAGAGTTACCGACCACCGAATTAATCTAACACTATATAGTCTAGACAAAATCGTTCAAGGAGATATCGAAGAGATTATTGAGAAGTTGCAGATGGAAGAGAATGCTAAGAAGCTGAAAGAAGGGGAAGAATAATTAAAAATTGAAAATTTTAGAAATTGAAAATTAAAAATATTGACGCCCAATACGCTAGACCAGCTAGTTATGAATGTGTAGTTTTGAATTATGAGTGGCTTCTCCTAATTTTAAACATAAAGAGAAGCCACTCATAATTCAGCATTCATAACTCATCATCCATTACTATAGAACTAAAAAATAGACGCCCAATACGTAAGCACACGTATTGGGCGTCTCTATTTTACATATTTAAATTTTACATTTCTAATACAAATTGTACTCTATAAGTGCGGTTATTATATGGAGGAAAATTTTATTG
>CALFWW010000274.1 GCA_937928575.1 uncultured Saprospiraceae bacterium
CGTATGGGAAGACTTGAATGCAGATGGTATCCAGGATGATGGTGAACCAGGCATTGAAGGTGTAACGGTTAACTTGCTAGATGCAGACGGTAACTTGTTGGAGACAACAACGACTGATGCAACCGGCTTCTACGAATTCACTGGTTTAACGCCAGATGACTACATCGTAGAATTTGTTGGCCCAGCTGGCTTCGAGCCAAGTCCATCGAACCAAGGTGGCGATGATGCAGCGGATAGCGATGCAGATGAGACAACTGGTCAGACGGGTGTTATCAACCTAGAGTCAGGCGAGAATGATCCTACGAATGATGCTGGTTTCTACCAGTTGGCAAGCTTAGGTGATTTTGTATGGGAAGACTTGAATGCCGACGGTCAGCAGGATGCTGGTGAGCCAGGTATTGAAGGTGTATTGATTACGCTTGAGATTGATTATGATGGTGATGGTGTTGCTGAAGTAACTTTAGTTGACACAACTGATGCAAATGGACATTACGAGTTTGACAACTTATTGTTAGATGAAGATTATGCTTCAAGCGGTACGGCACCAATTTATACGATTAGTGCAACAGCACCGAATGGTTATATTGCAACTACAATTGATGCAGGCGCGGACGACTTAGTGGATGCTGACGATCCTGCTGGAACCATTGCAACAGTAACTCAAGGTGTTGGAGATACTGCTCCTGGTGCTACAAGTACAGAAGCTTCTTATGACTTCGGATTTGTTGGAACCAATACGACAGAAGCTGTTTGTGATTTCAACAATACGCCATACGAAACCCCAGTAAGTGGAGATGTGACGACCAATGATTTTGATGCTGAGGATGATACACAAGTCTCATTTACTCCTGTTGGGCCAAATGGTGGAATGCCTCCAGCTGAAGGAACCGTTGTTCTTAACAATGATGGTACGTATACTTATACACCACCAACTGGATTTAGTGGCGAGACTTCATTTGACTACATTGTTTGTGACGATGGTACTCCAGTAGCATGCGATACAGCAACTGTATTTATTGAAGTATTACCACCAGTAAGTGTGGAAGGAAGTCCAATCATTGCGAATATCGATGCAACGGAAGGTGATTGTACATTACCAACCGAAGGTAACTTGTTAGCCAATGATTTTGATCCAGATGGAAGAGTGATGTCTGTTACGACAACGATGAATGCAACAACAGTATCAGGTGTTGATCAAGGTGGTAATACCGTAGCCAATGCTGGAACAATGACGATTAATTCTGACGGAACCTTTGTGTTCACACCAACAGGCTCATTTGCTGGCGTGGTAACCGTTCCATATACTATAACTACTGCAAGCTTACCAGCAGAGTCAGATGATGCGATCTTAGAAATCACAGTTGCATGTCATGTTGACAACACAACATTTGCAACAGATGATGCGAATGTGACGGATGTTGGTGTACCAGTTAGTGATGACATCAGTACAAATGATACGGATGTGGAAGCAAATAACACAACGATTACAGGTTTTGATTTTGACACAGATGGTGATGGTGCTTCAGACAGTCCAGCAACCATTGGCACACCAACAGCAATAGGAGGTTTTGATGATACTGGAGCGTTTGTACCAGATGCGGGTGATTTGACGATCAATCCAGATGGAACTTATACATTTGATCCTAATCCTACTTTTGTCGGAAACGTGGTAGTGACTTATACTAAATGTGATGATGGAACACCACAAGCTTGCGATGAAGCTACCTTAGTTATTACAATCTTAGATGTAAAAAGAGACTTCGGTGATGCACCTACCGCATATCCAGAAGCATGGCACAGAGCTATGACAGATATAGATGGAGATGAAGCTTTAGATGGTGCTACAGATGTCTGGTTAGGTACAAATACAAGTTTTGAATTTACCCAACCATACAGTGGAACTGCTACAGGAGATACCAATGATGATGCGATTTCTTTTGGTACGAATGCTGGACAATTCCCATTAGTGGCAACACCAGGAGAAACTTTCGATTTAGATATCACTGTTAACTCTTCGGCTCCGGACCTTGTATTCTGGGGACTTTGGATTGACTGGAATGATGATGGTGTTTACGATGATTTCTTCAATGGATCTGCAACTACTGCAAGTCCGGCAACTTCGACTGTTTCAATTACTACTCCTGGTACTGCCGGTGCTTCAGATGTTAATGTAAGACTTCGTGCTGATGACGATCCTTTTGTAGCTAGTGATTTTACTGGTGGAAAAACAAATGGAGAAATTGAAGATTATCAGGCACTAGTAGTATTGCCAATTGAATTGAGTTCCTTCAGAGGAATCAATGAAGACTGCGATGTACGTTTGATTTGGACTACTGAATCTGAAACGAATTTTAAACATTTCGAAGTAGAAAGATCTTTTGATGGAAATACATATGAAACGATTGAAATAATTGAAGGAAGAGGAAATGAAGGAATTACAACTTCATACAGCTTTTTCGATAATGAAGCTTCTTCAATAAATTACTATCGATTGAAAAATGTTGATGAAGACGGATCGTATACTTATTCACAAACAATTCAGGTTCAGACAGGTTGCGACAGTGCCATATCTGGAATGAATGTTTTCCCAAATCCTATTAACGGAAACCGATCAACACTAAATGTTGAAATGATTTCTAAATTGGAAATGGTAGGGCACGTGAAAGTTTTCGATGAGCTTGGAAGAGAATTGATGAATTTCCCTATAGATTTATTGGAAGGTAGAAACTCAATTGGTTTAGACATTTCTAATTTACCTGCTGGCATTTATTCTGTAAATATTTCCATGCATAAAGGAAAGCCTGTAAGTAAACAATTTGTTATTGTTAACGAATAATTGAGTACTTTCAAACTAGAATTATATAGCCTCATTCCGATATTCGGGATGAGGCTATTTTTTATCTAATACAGATTGTATTCTAAAATCGAGCTGGCTTGTACTACAAAAGGGCTTGCAAATTATATGGAGGAAAAATTTATTGAGATTAAGGCGAAAAACGTAAACATAGCCTTAGTTACCGCGCTGGCTTGCATTGCAAAAGTACATGACTTTATTTTCAACGCAGATAT
>CALFWW010000275.1 GCA_937928575.1 uncultured Saprospiraceae bacterium
AAAGACTAAAGTGAAATAAGCCGTTTTCCGATTCTTGACAATTCTTTTTTCTGGTGCAATAGGAATCGCTTCAACATGTATCAGTTTACTTTTGTGATCTGAAGTTTCATCATATATATAGGTATTTCTTGAAATTCTGATAGATGATAATTTACTAATGGGTGTAAACGAACAATGCAAAATTACTTGTCCTATTTCTTCAGTTTGGATTTTTGTGTCAGCAACCAGTGCTGGATCTATTTTGATTTTTGGAACGACTACTTCTTGCATATGATATGGAGATTTACATGTCTGCCATAACAACTACGTTTTGATTCAAAAAATTCCATATTAAATAAAAAATTTATTTCAACAAGTAGCATTAACAATCGTATCTTACGTGCCTAAATAATTTTTTAACATCATCAAAAAAATAAAACAATGAATAGTTTAAAATCAATACTCGCTATTTTTATGATTTTTGCTGCTTGCTGTATTTTTGTAAGTTGTGAAGGAGAACCGAAAGCGCCTGCAAAAGCAAAGATTGAAAGAGCAACCGATAAAACTGGAAAGGAATATACTTCAAGATGGATTTGTCCAATGCATTGTAAAGGTAGCGGCTCCGAAGAAAGAGGTCAGAAATGTCCAGCTTGTGAAATGGATTTAGTCGACAATAAAAATCATGCACACCACGGGCACAATCATTAAAAAGATTTTTTTTAAAATGGGTATACCGCGTTGGATTGAATACCCGTTTTTTGTCTGTTATGCGTATACATAGCATATACATGAAGTAGAGGGTGCAAATCCCGAACAGACCTACGTAGGTGCAATTGCAAAAAGAAAAGCCCCATCACAAAAAATTGTGATGGGGCTTTATTCATTTCAAAGAATTGATTACATCATCCCAGGCATTCCTCCACCCATTGGTGGCATTGCTGGAGCCGCATCTTCAGGCTTATCATTAACAACACATTCCGTTGTTAAAATCATACCTGCAATGGAAGCAGCGTTTTCTAATGCAATTCGTGTAACTTTAGTTGGGTCAATAACACCTGCTTTCTTTAAGTCTTCAAACTTATCCGTTCTAGCATTATAACCATGACTACCTTTGCCATTCTTGACATTCATTAAAACGACTGATCCTTCAACGCCAGCATTTTCTGCTATTGTTCTTAAAGGAGCTTCTAATGATTTTACAACAATTGCAATTCCTATATCTTGGTCTTCATTATCGCCTGTTACTTTCTTTAAAGAGGAGATCGCTCTTACCAAAGCAACGCCACCACCTGCAACAATTCCTTCTTCAACAGCAGCTCTTGTCGCATGCAAAGCATCATCAACTCTATCTTTCTTTTCTTTCATCTCCACTTCCGTAGCAGCACCAACATAAAGAACCGCAACACCACCAGCTAATTTTGCTAGACGTTCTTGCAATTTTTCTCTGTCATAGTCAGAAGTAGTTGTTTCAATTTGTGCTTTAATCTGATTGATTCTTGCAGTAATGTTCTTACGTTTTCCTTTTCCATCAACGATTGTCGTGTTATCTTTGTCTACAACAATCTTATCAGCTACCCCTAAGTGTTCCAATTCAACACTTTCCAATTTATAACCTTGCTCTTCTGAGATCACAGTACCTCCTGTCAAGATGGCAATATCTTCCAACATTGCTTTTCTACGATCACCAAATCCAGGCGCTTTAACAGCAACGACCTTCAATTGAGCTCTCAATCTATTTACTACTAAGACACCTAACGCTTGGCTATCGATATCTTCAGCAATAATTAACAATGATCTTCCGGCTCCAACTGCTTTTTCAAGAATTGGAACAATATCCTGCATGTTGGAGATCTTCTTGTCGTGAATCAAAATGTATGGACTCTCATATTCAGCAACCATAGATTCCGCATTGGTCACAAAGTATGGAGAAAGATATCCACGATCAAATTGCATTCCAATAACTTCATCAACATAAGTATCCGTTCCTTTTGCTTCTTCAACTGTAATCACACCGTCTTTGGTTACACGCTTCATCGCATCTGCAATCAATTCACCGATTTGCTCATCGTTGTTTGCAGAAATTGAACCTACTTGTTTGATTTTTTTGAAATCATTTCCGATTACTTCAGATTGTTTTTTAAGGTCAGCAATTACTGCTTTGGTTGCTTTATCAATTCCTCTCTTGATATCCATTGGATTGGCACCAGCAGCAACATTTTTCATTCCTGCTTTCACCATTGCCTGCGCAAGTACAGTGGCAGTGGTCGTTCCGTCTCCAGCGATGTCAGCCGTTTTAGATGCCACTTCTTTTACCATTTGTGCACCCATGTTGGCAACTGGATCTTCTAATTCTATTTCTTTGGCAACCGTTACACCATCCTTAGTGACAGTAGGAGCGCCAAAGCTTTTTTGAATAATTACGTTTCTTCCTTTAGGACCTAGCGTTACTTTTACAGCGTTCGCTAATTGGTCAACACCAGATTTTAATTTGTCTCTAGCATCTGAATCAAAGCTAATTTCTTTAGCCATTTTTATTAAAATTTTTAAACATTGTTAGAAAATAGGGTTAAAATAAGGGGTCAATTTTTAGAGGACAATCAAAATATCATCTTCACGCATAATGAGATAATCTTTGCTGTCAAATTGAAATTCTTGACCGGCATACTTGCCATAAAGAACTTTGTCACCTTTTTTTACGGTTGGTTTGATACCTTCTTTTCCAGGACCAACAGCAATCACTTTACCCATTTGAGGTTTTTCTTTTGCTGTATCTGGAATGATGATTCCACCTTTTGTCTTCTTTTCAGCAGCAGCTGGTAGAACGACAACACGATCATTTATCGGCTTCATTTTATTAAAAAATATTTAGTTAAATAATGTTGTTTTCTAGTAAGTAGTCATCACGATTTGTGCCAAGGCAGTTTTTCGTGACAAATTTTCAGAATATCTATTTTCGGGAGAATAATCATGACATTCTTAGCATGTTTATCTGACGAATTAACAGTCAATTATGTTAATTTCAGGCTGCAAAATTACAAATATTAATGGGGAATATGGGTATAATAATCAAAGTAATTGTGGCGAGACCATTGAATCACCCAAAACACAAAAAGACCTGATGAATTTATATCCATCAGGTCTTTTAATTGGTCACTTTTATGTTAGCTAGGTTTTATTTTGGAGTTGACATCATATCAAGTCCGTCACCACCAGTACCTACCATCAAAGTGGTAATAATACAAAGGACAAAAAGTGCGATTGCTAAATACCAAGTTACTTTTTCAATTAAATCAGTTGATTTAGCTGCACCAAACATTTGATTAGATGCATTTCCTCCAAAGGTAGAGTCAACACCTCCTCCTTTTGGATTTTGTATCAAAATAGCACCCATTAACAAGGCGCCAATCATTGCGATTAATACGGTCATTCCACTTAACATAATTGTATACTTTTAGGATTTCTCTTTTAAATTCTTAATAATCTGTGCAAAGTAATTACTTTTTTGCGGAAATATCAAACAAAGCCGCTCATATACTTTAATCGCTTTTTTATTTCTGCCTTGTTTTACCAGTAATTCAGCAAGTGTTTCAGAAGCCATTATGTCTGTTTCTTTCAAACTTTCTTTCGCATTTAGAGGCATCTTGTCCTTTTTCTTCTTCTTTTTCTTTACAGATTTTTTCCTGCCCTTTTCAACATCTTTCTTGCGAACCCACTTATCAAACGATTTTTTAGTTTCCGAACCACTATCAGCAACCGGTACGACTTCATTGATTGATTCATCAAAAACTTCAGGCGCTACCTCGTCTTCATCATTAATTGAAAATGGATCTACTATTTCAGGTGGTTCCGTGTCATTGGTTACTTCTAACGGAATTTCAATTTTTTGAACTGGAATTTCTTCTGAAACTTCCTCAATTATTTCAGGAGCTATATTGTTGTCAACATTTTGATTTTCACTTTCAAAAATAGGCGTATCGGTAATTTCCTTGTAAGCATCTTTGTTGGAAACCAATTCAATCCGGTCATTATTGCTATCTAAATTTATTAAGGCATCAATGAATAAAACATTTGATTTTGTATCCGGAGTTGGTTTCTCGCTGGTTGGTTTTGGATTAGGTACATCGGGAGTGGGTGAGTTTTCTTCCTTTGGTGCTTCTCTAGTTCCATAAATTTTAGGATCCAACGGAATATATCGCTGTTCACGAATAATTCTTGGGGCTATTTTTTCATCAGAAATCAAAGGTGGGGTAGCGTCTTCAGCATTTTCTGAATCATTTGTAGGCGTCAACTTATTTTGAATTGCAGAAGCTTCCTTTTCATCATCACTTAAATCAAACAAATCATCCATAGTTAGTTTTTCAGTCGGTTGTTGTTCTAGTTCTTGGAATTGTTTTATCTCTTCAAATAATTTGTTGTTGTCGACCGCGAATATAGAAGCATTTTTATTATGCTCTGCCATATCAGCTGGAGAATGTTGACTTTTCAAAAAAAGAAGATAATGCAAGATATGAGAATAGGGATATTTTTCCCTCATCTGGGAGAGTTCCTCATAAGTCACTTGATCGAGTAACTTAGGATTTTTTAAATATTTTATAAAATGTTCCGAACTCATTGTATCTAAAATCGCTTTTGGAATTTACCAATTAGTAAAAGCTTTTTGGAAAATATCTTCTACTAGCTGATCCGAAATCGTTTCAATCAATTGATCTTGTAAATCCAGTATGTTTTGATCGCTAGGATAATCTTGAAAAAAGCTAAACGTTTGTTTCCATTTATCTTCTTCGTCTTTGTTATTGATATAGTCAACAGATACTTGTATTGTCAAACGACTGATCGCTGAAATCTCTCCAGGTGCAGGTGCTTCTGATGTAATTCGATATTGCATAATTGCACCAGAAAATTCAATATCCGGATTGACATTGTCGAAAACCAATCTGGTTTCATTTAGTAATTTCCTTTTCAGCTTCTCCGAAAAATCTTGACTCAATGTCGGCACTAATGTCCTTGCATTATTTTCAAACTGTGCAACAAAGAATGTTTTGGTATCTGGTTGTATACTTATTCCTTTAAAAGAGTAGCATCCCGAAATTTGTACCACCAAAGCGACTAGAAATAGCAGAATCGAATTTTTCATTGAATAGGATTTTAATAACCAATTATAAGTTATAGTACTTGATCTTCCTATATAACGTACGTTCCGAAATTCCAAGTTCACCAGCAGCATCTTTTCTTCGACCTTTATACTTTTTTAATGCTTTGCTAATCATGTCTTTTTCCATTTCTTCCAAGGAAAGGCTCTCTTCAACTACTTCCATTTTATCGTAGTACTGCTCTTGTTGTTTGTTCAAAATAACGGGTTGATCCCCATTTTCTTTTGGATAAATAATAGAGTCATCCATAACACTCGCCCCACGATCTTTGAAATCATAATTTAAATCCGTTTGCATTGAAGGTTGGAGACTTCTCAATTGTCCTATCTCCGGCATACTTAGATCATTATTTTGTGCCAACCCATAAACCAAAGCTTTCAAATCATTCAAATCTTTTTTCATGTCGAATAAGACTTTGTATAACAGGTCTCGTTCTTCAAGATTGGATCCACTTGAACTGGAAAGTGCGGGTAAATTTCTTTGCGTAATATTTGGATTGAGTTCAATTAATTCTTCTGCTCCGATATTTTTTTCTTCTGACAAAACCGAAATTTGTTCAGCTAAATTTTTCAACTCACGCACATTTCCTGGCCAACTATAATTTTCTAACAATAACTGTGCGTGCTCATCTAATCGAATAGGAGAGGTCCGATAAGTTTCCGCAAAATCGGAAGCGAATTTTCTAAACAACAAGTGAATATCCCCTCGTCTCTCTTTTAAGGAAGGTACAATGATCGGCACTGTATTTAATCGATAATAAAGGTCTTCTCTAAATTTTCCTTCTCTTATTTTTTGTTTCAAATCCACATTGGTAGCAGCAATGATTCGGACATCTGTTTTTTGAACTTTTGAAGTCCCCATCCGCATAAATTCTCCACTCTCCAAAATTCGAAGTAAATATGCTTGCGTATCCAAAGGCATTTCGCCAATTTCATCCAGGAAAATCGTTCCTCCATCTACGGTTTCAAAATATCCTTTTCGATCAGCAGTTGCACCTGTGAACGCCCCTTTTTCATGACCAAATAATTCTGAATTGATCGTTCCCGATGGAATCGCGCCCGTATTAATGGCTATAAATTTATTGTGCTTTCTGGAACTTAACGAGTGAATGATTTTTGAAAAAACTTCTTTACCAGATCCAGATTCACCAGTAATCAAAACCGTCAAATCAGTACTAGCAACTCGAATTGCGGTACTAAGTGCACGGTCTATCTTTTCAGAAGTACCAATGATGCCAAAACGTTGTTTTACTGATTGTATGTTCATTTAATTTTTATTAAAAACTGCTTCTCCTTTTAAGGTTGCGGACGTCACCTCTTGTACTTTGATATCCACATAATCTCCAGGTTTCAGACCCTCTATTTTTGGAAATACGCACATTTTATTTTGGTCATTTCTCCCTTTAAAGTGCTGGTCAGATTTCTTCGAATCCCCTTCAATCAACACCCTTACGGTCTTGCCGATATCTTTTAAATTTGATTCCAGTGAAAGATCTAATTGCAATTGAACAATCTCTGCCAATCGCTTTTGTTTTACATCTGCTGGAATATCGTCTTCATATTTTTTTGCTGCCAATGTTCCAGGTCGTTCTGAGTAGCTAAACATATACGACATGATATATTTCGCATACTTCATCATGCTAATTGTGTCCTGATGTTCTTCTTCAGTTTCGGAACAAAAGCCAGCAATGATGTCAGCAGAAATCGTACAATCCGGAATGATTCGGTAAATCGCATCAATTCGTTCCATATACCATTCGCGATCGTAAGTACGATTCATCATTTTCAGAATTCTACTATTACCAGATTGGACGGGAAGGTGAATGTAATTGCAAATATTATCGTATTTCTTGATCGTATAAATTACTTCGTCCGTAATATCTTTTGGATGAGAAGTGGAAAAACGAATTCTTAAATCAGGATGTACCAATGCCACCATTTCTAAAAGATTGGCAAAAGAAACGACTTCTTTAGTTTCAGGATTTTCCCATTTATAAGAATCTACATTTTGACCTAACAAGGTAACTTCGCGGAATCCTTTGGAATATAATTCGTGTGCTTCTGCAATGATCGAAAATGCATCTCTGCTTCTTTCGCGACCACGTGTAAATGGTACTAC
>CALFWW010000276.1 GCA_937928575.1 uncultured Saprospiraceae bacterium
TTTGGTCTTATCAAAAGGCAAACATATTACAACAAAATGTTTACATATAAATAATAATAACTTATAAAAATTTGAAATGCATGATTTTATCTTTCAAAATTTTATTCATTTTCTCTACCAACAAAAAAATCCCGTTCCGAAAATATTTCGGAACGGGATTTTTTATTCAAGTCAACTCAGTTTACTCAAAATCTAACAATTCAATGTCGAAAACTAAAACGGAATTAGCTGGAATCATTGCACCTGCTCCTCTTTCGCCATAAGCTAAATGAGAAGGGATGATGAATTTTCCTTTACCTCCTTTTTTCAACAATGGAATAGACTCTTGCCATCCTTTGATTACTTGTCCTAGCTGAAACTTCAATGGTTCTCCTCGATCAAATGAGGAATCAAATACGGTCCCATCCAACAATGCTCCTTTGTAATGAGCTGTAATTTTGCTGGCTGCATTTGGACTATCCATACCGGTACCTTCGTCCAACATGGTGTAATAAATTCCTGAAGCAGTGGACATCACCTCCATTTTGTTGGTGAGTGCGTAATTCAGGATTGCGTTTTTGTCAATATCTACTTGTGAGCTTGGCATTTCTATTAATTGTGATTTTAATCGTTTCTCTAATGATGGCTTACAGGAAAAACTGATGGATGCTATCAATAAGAAAAAAAGTAATTTTTTCATTTTCTAAATTTTTCTAAGTTTCATAATTATCAGTTTCTGTGGACAGTGTAAAGATAATTATTCAAGCCAATAATTGAGAATTAATTATAATATATAAAAACTAATTTAATCAATTACTAGGTGGTGTCTATCCTTTAATAGCTCTCACTTTTGTCGTCCGATTAATCCAGCAAGGAACTTTGTAAGTTTGTCCTTCTTTAAGTCCTCTCTGAAAGATGTCTTCAACCGTTGGCAAATATTGTCGGTATTGATTGATGAATTTATTGGCTTCACTAGCAGTATTAGGATCAACAGACTTTGCTTTTTGCCACATATCCATAGCTGGCCAAATGACACGTTGCGAATCAAATCCTCGACCAGGTCCGCAAAGTGGTCCAGATGATGCATACATCCTTCCAATTAGCATATACGGATCACCCCAACCTGAGCGCATGTCGGCTGCTTTGTTGGCCCATTGTCTTGCTTTAGAAAAATTCTTTTTGTGACTATAATATACTTTTGCAATCAACAAGGTATACTTCGCTTGCTTGTTTGGATCACTCATTTGAGGAATTGCTTTTTCGATATAGCCGATTCCTTCATCATATCGACCTTCACGAATCGCATCAATTCCCTTACGCAAATCCGAAGTTGTTGGACCGGGTCCAATGTCCTCTTTGCAATGTGTATCTCTGGCAGATTTAACCTTAGCTATAGAAGGATTCCCATCAGTACATCCACCCCATCTCAATCTACTATAAACTAAATCAATGACATCACAATCAGTAGGTGCCGCTTCAAAATCAGGCATATATTTATCAACATAATAATTACAATCATAGAAATCTTTCTCTGCTTCAAATCCTTCAAACAATGCTGGCGCATACCCATTTACGATTTCCCAACGGTCTTTTTCTTTTGCCGTCTTTGCATTCTTCATTCCATAATTAATGGCCTCCATTACTTTGCCAACATATTTCTTTGCTTCTTCCACCGAAATTTCTTTGTTATTAAAACGCTCTCTTAATAAAGATGAAAATGGATTCAATATAAAGTCAGATGATTTCTTTCCTTCACTATCGATGACTTTTTTGAAGGTATTATACGCGTCGACTTTTGAGGTTTCTCCGCCAAACGTGTAATACATGTTAAATCCTTTCAATCCGGTGTAAATCATCGCATTGTCCGGATAACATTTTGTCGCTTCATCGTACAACTCCATTATTTTAGCTGCATATTCTTTTTTCTTTGCAGCATCTGTTGTTTGGCCGTAATAATGTTTGTAAATTTTTATGCCATCCAGAAAATGGTAATCTCTTTTTCCATCTGCTGCTGGTGCCATTTCATAAGCTTTTTCCCATAATGGTAATGCTTCTTCATAATTTTTTTTCTTCAAAAGATCGCGATACAATACGTGAGCCGTCTCCGCTTCATCCGGATTAGGTGCTTCAAAAAATTTGACACACTTACTTAGCTTCTCATCTACCACAGGAGGAGTGACCTCTTTTGGTTTTTCTTCAACTGTTGGTTTCTCTACTATTTTTGGGGAACATGCCATTGTTATAAAAATCAACAAGGCACTGAATGATAAAAGCAATTTGATATTCATAATAGAAGAATTTTGTTTTTACAAAAATAGAAAAAAGCTTCGCCTAGGGTATCCTCCGACGAAGCTTTTCTAAATAGTATTGATTAGTTGCGGTAAAATTTTTAAGGAATATGTTATTTGGGCTTGATTATATTTCTTGTTTTTACTGAAATTTTTGGTTAAGCCTTAAAAAGGGCTTAACTATATTTTTCGTTTATACTGTAATTCTTTTAAGGCTGTGCTCGTCTTTACTGTAATTTTTGAACAGCCCTTTTAAGGTAGGGTGTTAAAAATACTGAATAAAAAATGTTGCACTTTTCATCGCAAATCAACCGTTAACCAATTGAAAATTTGACAGTATTATTTTTTAAAACTACTACTCAGATTATTTTTATCCCTTGTCATTCTGAGCGAAATCATTTTGCCAAAGCAAGAAATGATGCAGTCGAAGAATCAAGGGATAACAAAGGAGCACCCATTTCGACCTTGTGGAGAAATCCTTTTTATTCTTAGCAACAAGTAAAAGATTTCTCCATAAAGTCGAAATTGTAAAACGTGAATCCGCTTATTCCTCGACTGCGCGTATTGATTAACATCAAAACTTCGCTCGGAATGACAAGCGTGTTTTTAATAAAAATCTGAGGTCTACCAGTACAAATTAAACAAGTAGTTATTGACCTAAATTTTCAAAAATCATTAAATTGAAAAAACTTCACCTGATATACTCAGGTGAAGCTTTTTTATGATTTTTTTTTTGGTCAAGCCTTAAAAGGGCTCTGCAAAAATTTCCGTACGTACTGAAATTCTTGAATAGCCCTTTTAAGGCTGTACTCTACTACTTGGTAGAAATCGTAACCGTTTCTCCAATCAAACATCCAACTCTATCCTTATCTCCTGATTTCTTTCCTCTCATGAAAGCAGTTTCTTTATCTGGACGGTATCCCAAATACTTGCTTACTTTTCCGCTGATACCTTCCAAATCTGGTTGTAATGATTTTGCTTTTTGGTACTTTGACAAAGCCGCCAATACTGCCAATCTTTGATTCCATGAATCACCACAAGATCTACTTGTTGTTGCATACATATCTCCAATCAACATGTACGGCTTACCCCAATCGGGACGTAATTGAGCAGCCTTGCGAGCATGCTCACGTGCCTTTGAATAACTCTTGTTTTTTCTAAATTCAATTGAAGCCATTGAGAAATAGTACCCTGCTTGTTTGACAGGATCAGATTCCGCAGCAACTGCTTCTTGGTATTTTGCTACTGCAGTTGCGTAGTCACCGGATTTGTACGCTTTACTTGCTAATAAGGCTGGGTTGTTTGCTTCAAAAGTTGCTTGACGTTTTGCGTTTTCTTCTTTTGCATAAGCAGCATAAGCTGTTTTCAACTTAGCCATAAAAGGATCTTCACCTGTACAACCTAATCCGTTTAATTTTTGAAACAATGCTTTTGCAGCCTGTGGAGTTGGGTTGCTTTCGTATTCTGCTTTATGCTTTTCTTTGAAATATGCACAGTCGAAAATATTCTTTTCAATCGTTCTGAATTGTGCCAATACGTTTTCTTTTCCTGCTTTATACTGCTCCGTGAATTTTCCACCTTCCGCAATATTCTTATCAGCAATTCCAAGTAACAAATCATACACGCTTCTTGCTTCGTCCTTGTCAATTTTTTCATTGGAGAATAAATTAACCACAACTCTAGCGTATGGATCCAAGATTACATATTCGGATTTGTCGCCGCCTGCTTTTACAGCATCTTGTAAGACTTTATAAGTTTTGGAATAAGGAGTGTTGAGGTAGTAAAACATATCGTATGCTTTTCTTCCTGTCAACATCGCTGTATTACCTGCTTTAAAATCATCTCCATAACAAGCTATTTGCTCATCGTATAATCTCATGATGATTTCACCATATTCTTTTTTCTTTGCTGCATCTGTTTCACTCTTCAATTTGTGCATATAGATTTTGCGACCATCTGAATAATGAAAAGGGCGCTTACCATCTGCAGCAGGAGCAATCGTATATGCAATTTGCCAATTCTCAAAAGCTGCATCATACTTCTCAGTCTTGATGTCACCACGGTACAAAGTATGTGCTGTTTCTGCTTCTTCCATTTTTGGATTGCCCATCCAACCTTCGCACTGTGCCGTAGCAGTTTGGTTGCTAAAAAATGCAATTGAAAAAAGCGCAAAGATGTTTAAAGTCTTAAGTAAGGTTTTCATGTTTAATTAAATTTGCGTTTATAAAACCACTGGTTATTGTTTAAAGTAAATCCAACAGTTGTTTTGAAATAATTTTCACTTAATGTCGAGGTATCTGTTCCAAACTTACCTATCTCAAAGGCAATGTTGACAAAAGAAGCCTGCTGCTTTAATATAATCGGTAAACCAAAGCCAAATGTTATCCCCATGTCCGTTAATTGTTCGTTAAGGTCACCACCTCCACCTCTAGGATCGGTACCATAAAAGAACCCAGCACGGTATCTAATCTTCTTTAAATAAGAGTTATACGAATCAAAATCTGGGATATATTCTCCTCCAATACTCACTTTAAAGGTATTCAACAAAATCTCTGGTTTCGCACTATTTTCATATTTCCCCCATCCAGCAGCTTTATAATCTACTCCGATCATATAATGATAAGCTTTCTTAAAAGTGATACCGAAACCAATTTCTGAAGGCAAAACACCTTCTCCTTCTACCCCTGTGACATTCACCAATGTATCAACCGCTGTCGAACTAAATGAGGAGTAAGTCGGATTGTATCTTCTGTAAAATTGGCTGGAATTGGTTCTAAACTTGGTGGAATTATTTCCATAAACCCCGACACTAAGCATCGCCCCTGTCGGCACTAAATCTCCATTTTCATTTGGTTTCTTAAAAACGTAATCATATTGTGCGCCTACATTCCAGATAAATCCATTAACGCGCATTTCATCTTCGAAGATATCCTGATACTCTCCTTCAATACTTAAAAAGTCGATGCCTCTATCATTGATGAGTCTGCCAAAAAGATATCCTAAGTTGACACCTGCTGAAAGTCGCTTGTATCGCAAACTATTTCCCCACATCAATTTATAGGTTCCTCCTTCTCCTTGAAAACTATAAGCAACCGTATCTACATTTTCAATCGATGTCTGAGTCCGGATATCATACCCAACTTGTGTGTATGGTGTTAGAGAAACACCCATTGACCAAAATAAATTGTGATCGATTTTATCTAATACTTCATTCAATGGATTCCTCATTGGAAAGCCTAAATACAGATAAGAAATATTTCCATTCCAAACACCTAGTTCTTCATTTTCTGAGGTCGACACAATTCCGTAACGTGCATTCAACCCTAACTGAAATGAAGTAGAGCGCAAATACCCATAGGATGCTGGATTTGCAATATTGGAATGATAGGCATCGTGATAAGCTGCAGTCAACCCACCCATTGCTAGTTGTGATGCTGAAAGTGGTGAGATTAAATCACCTAAGCCCAATCTCGAATAAGGTGAATTGCCTTTCGGTTGAGCAAATAAAGTAATGGTAAAACATACCATGCAGCACACTGCAATCAATCTATTTTTTATTGGCATTATATTTTAAAATTTGGTTTAGCCCATAAGGGACTAAAGTGGGGTGCACAAATATCTTAGTTTTAAGTTTTTTAGCAAAATATTTAGCGGCTCCTCCGGTTAAAATAACGTTAATTGATTCATATATTTGTTGGTACTCATCTATAAAACCCTGCATTTCATGAATCGTCCCAGATTGTCCGCCGACCAACAGAGCAGATTCCGTATCAATTCCATAGTTTTTTTTCAATTCTTTTCGTTTGACCAGTGGTAATTTGGCGGTAAATTCATTCATTGCTCTTAGTCGTAAGTCAATTCCAGGACTGATATTACCACCAAGGTATTCCCCTTTTTTAGTCAATAAATCATAGGTGATACAAGTCCCCGCATCGATGACAAGACAACTTTTTTTAGGATACAAATAATACGCACCGATCACTGCTGCCAATCGATCTTTTCCCAACGTTTTGGGTGTTCGATATTTGTTCTTAATTGGAATCGGTGTCTTTTCATCTAAAAAAATGAAAAAGCATTTCTTCTTGAAAAATGCTTTGATATTTTCGGCAACCGGCTGTGTGGATGACATACATACGGCATTCGGCTGATGTTTGTTATAAAATGCACTAAATTTCCTTACCCCCCACTTTTCCCATTTTATTTGTTTTGTAATTTTATCACCTTTATATAAAACTAATTTGGCGAATGAATTTCCTATGTCGATTATTAAGTTCAATTTTTTACTAATTCAATTTTAAAACGCTGTTCTTTTATTAATAGTTGGCTACTTAGAATTTAAAATTAATAATGTAAAATTTAAAATATGATCAAAGCACGTGAGCTCGCGTAACTAGATCATAATTTTTAATTTTCTAATTCTCATACGAACACACGAAACTAGTTCATATTTTTAATTTTTAATTATACATTTTTAATTCTCCCGCGACCTAACGGTCCTAGTGCTTAAAATGCCGAAACCCAGTACAAATCATCGCCATCCCATGCTCATCACAATACGCAATGCTTAAATCATCTTTTATAGATCCTCCTGGTTGAATAACTGCTTTGATTCCTTCCTTATCTGCAATTTCTACACAATCCGGAAATGGGAAAAATGCATCCGATGCCATCACCGAATTCTTGACCTCAAATCCAAAACGCTTTGCCTTATCAATCGCTTGCTTTAATGCATCTACTCTTGAAGTCTGTCCACAACCCATTCCAATAAGTTGTTGATTTTTTGCTAAAACGATCGTGTTTGATTTTAAGTGCTTTGCACATTTGTTGGCGAAAAGTAGATCCGCTATTTCTTCGTTGGTTGGTTTTACTTTAGTGACCACTTTTAAATCTTCTGTAGTTTCTGATTTCAAATCAGTATCCATCTCCACTACTCCATTCAGAATACTTTTAAATGTTTTTGATCGATTCAAGTAAGTTTTTGTTTTTAGTAAAACTCGCTTTTTCTTTTTCATCAATAATTCCAAAGCATCTGGTGCAAAGTCTGGTGCAATTAATACTTCATAAAACAATTCATTGATTGCGGTTGCAGTTTTTAAATCGATGGTTTCATTTGAAATCAAAATACCTCCAAATGCAGAAACATTGTCGCCAGCAAGTGCTGCTTCCCAAGCATCGAAAATATGATCTCTCGTTGCAATTCCACAAACATTGGTATGTTTTAAAATCGCAAATGTTGGATCATTGTCTTTGAATTCTGTCATGATTCCCAATGCTGCGTCAATGTCCACCAAGTTGTTGAAGGAAATTTGTTTGCCGTTTAATTTGTCAAAAACTTCATCGAATTGTCCGAAAAAATTAGCACGTTGATGTGGATTCTCTCCATATCTCAAAGCTTGACCTGATTGATAACTTGCTTTAAAAGCTGGCGTTGCTAAATCTTTGTTGAAGTAATTGAATATCGCTGCATCATAATGAGAAGAAATATTAAACGCATTTCTTGCCAATTCCTTTCGTTCTTCTAATGTTGTATAACAATTGTTTTCCGAAATTATTTGATGGAAATTTTGATAATCGTTTTTGGAAGCGACGACGACGACATCTTTATAATTTTTGGCCGCAGCACGTATTAAGGAAATCCCGCCAATATCAATTTTTTCAATAATGGCTTCCTCTGCATCCGTGTTGGCAACCGTTTCTTCGAATGGATATAGATCCACAATAACGGCATCGATCTCAGGAATATCGTATTCAGTCAGTTGCTTTAAGTGCCCTTCTTCTCTTCTTGCTAACAGACCTCCAAAAACTTTTGGGTGTAATGTTTTGACTCTTCCATCCAAAATCGAAGGATAAGATGTTAAATCTTCTACTGCTTCTACGTTAATTCCACGTTTTTCTATGTAAGCCTGTGTTCCGCCAGTAGAATAAATTGTAACTTGATGAGCCTTTAAGACGTCTAAAATACCGTCTAGTCCTTCTTTATCAAAAACAGAAATCAGGACGGAGTTGATCTTTTTTGTTAACATTAGATTGGAAGTTTTAGCTGCTACAATAATTAAGCAACAAAAATAATTATTTATACACCAAAACAATTTATTCCTGCATCTAATATAGTATTGAGGAACGTTTACTGTAAAAACACCTGTTTGTCAATAAAGCGTGCTACTCCGTTAACCTCCTAAATCATTTAAAATTTTACAAAATGAAATATTTTACTACCCTAATCTTGCTAGTTTGTCTGCAGTTTACCGCTTTTTCGAGCACTATCCTTGATGGACATGTTAGTGATGCGACCACTTTGGAACCACTTGAAGGAGCCAATGTCATGATTTATGAAGCTGATAAAGTGATGACTGGAGTTGTTACCGATAAGGAAGGCTATTTCAAAGTTGAACTTCCCGCTGGTACTTACAAGATAGAAGTGACTTCTACTAATTATCGTTTGCAAACCATGAACCGTATTAAGTTGATGGAGGATGTAAATGAATCATTAAACATTTTCCTAGACAATGGCCGATTGGAAGTTGAAGAAGAAATTACGGGTGGCGGAAGTAGCGCTCTAGATGCGATTACCGTTTCTGGTGTCAAGAAGAAAAAGAGAGCGATGCCTGGAACTTTCAGCATGGGCGCTAAAAAAGAAAAGCGCTCCAGATCAATGTCGGATAAAGTAATGACAACTGCTCCGATGTCCGCAGCTCCTGCTCCACGCCCACCTAGCTCAGCTTCAGAACCTGTTATGTATGAAGATGCAGCTATGGAGAGAATTGAAGCTGGTTCAGTTGAAGAGGTAGAGGTGGATCTTACAGGAACGACTGGCGACCCAAGAGTAAGCGGTCCGGAATCTAACAAAAGACCAAAAGCTGGTCAGTTGACAGCTGGTGAATGGAATGATCTAGACAACTGGAATTTCTGGCACAGTTCATTAACGGAAGATGCTTATGCTTCTATCAGAGATGTCTGGGGAATGTATCCTACGACTCGTTATTCTGTATTCGTTCAAAACGATGATGGAATCCCAATGCCAAATGCAGAAGTATTGTTATCACAAGGTGGAAAAACGGTTTGGGCAGCAAAATCAGATAATAAAGGGAAAGCTGAATTGTGGGCCAATATGTTCCAAAAAAATGGAAGTATTGATGGCTTGAAAATTACGGTAAATCATAATGGACAAACAATTTCTGAAAGAAGAATTTCTCCTTATGGGAATGGTATCAATACATTCACTGTCAATGCTCCTTGTAAATCACCAATGAATGTAGATGTAATGTTTGCGGTAGATGCTACTGGATCAATGGGTGATGAAATCAATTACTTAAAATCAGAATTGAAAGATGTAATGCAACGCATCAAGAAAGATAATGATAAGTTGAATATACGTCTAGGCTCTGTTTTTTATAGAGACCATACGGATGCTTATTTGACTCGTACTCACCCTTTCTCTTCTTCTTTGGATAAGATCATTACTTTCTTCAATGAGCAAGAAGCTCAAGGTGGTGGTGATTTTCCAGAAGCAGTGGAAGATGCATTGGCGAAAGCAATTGATGGTCAAGCTTGGAGTGAAGAGGCGGTTGCAAGAATTTTGTTTTTAGTCTTGGATGCACCTCCTCATTCAGGTGAAGAAAACTTGAAGAAGATTCATAGATTGACAAAGAAGGCAGCTGCTCAAGGAATCAAGATTGTTCCAATTACTGCTTCAGGTATTGATCGTAGCACCGAATTTTTGATGAAGATGATGACCCTTTCTACCAATGGAACCTACACTTTTTTGACGGATCATAGCGGAATTGGTGGTAAGCATTTAAAGCCAGTTGCGGAATCTTACAATGTGGAGACCTTAAATGATTTGATGGTAAGAGTCGTGTTGGAAAATATAGAATACCAAGATTGTAATGAAGATGTTTTACCAGTTGTTGGTGATCCCAATATCAACCCTTCTGATTTGGATCCTGCAAAGAGTGATAGAGACTTAATGCAAGATGTGCACTTTTTCCCGAATCCAGCAGTTACTTATATTTACGTTTCTTTGAAAGATGGTGTTGATGAATTAACGATCCATGATGGAACTGGTAAAGTGGTTAAGAGACTATCTAATATTGCTTCTGGTGAGACCAAAGTTCCGTTGAATGGGTTAGTTGGTGGGACTTATTATATTCGTTTTGTGAAGGATGGGAAAGTGGTTACTAATAAGTTGGTGGTGGTTCAGGTGTAATCTTGGACATCGTTTAGAAATTTATGACGTATTTTTTTTACCACATAAGACACTTAAGTTATCGGTGGGACGTATTTTTTTTACCACATAAGACAATTAAGAGATTTCACATAAGACACTTAAGTTATCGGTAGGGCGTATTTTTTTAACCACATAAGACAATTAAGAGATTTCACATAAGACACTTAAGTTATCGGTGGGACGTATTTTTTTACCACATAAGACACTTAAGAGTTTTCACATAAGACACTTAAGTTATCGGTAGGACGTATAAATTTATGACGTAATTTTTTAACCACATAAGACACTTAAGTTATCGGTAGGGCGTATTTTTTTTACCACATAAGACAATTAAGTTATCGGTAGGACGTATTTAATTTGTGACGTATTTTTTAACCACATAAGACACTTAAGTTATCGGTAGGGCGTATTTTTTTAACCACATAAGACACTTAAGAGATTTCACATAAGACACTTAAGTTATCGGTAGGACGTATTTAATTTGTGACGTATTTTTTAACCACATAAGACACTTAAGTTATCGGTGGGACGTATAAATTTATGACGTAATTTTTTAACCACATAAGACACTTAAGAGATTTCACATAAGACTCATAAGTTATGACGTATGTGAGATTCAGAATAACAACTTGAAAGAAAAACGGCTCCGAATATTCGGGGCCGTTTTTTTATTGTTTGAATTGAGTGGAATCAAAGTTGGATAAATCGTTTTGTCTTACTCCACGACTATCTTTCTTACTTCATTTAATTCGTCACTATTCAATTGTACAAAATAAACGCCTGAAGGGAAAGCAGCAACATCAATATCAATTAATGTTTGCTCATTTTCAAGGAAAAATTGTTGTACTAATTTTCCATTGACATCCATCAATTGAACGGTTCCGTTGGTAACCCCTTCTTTTCCGATAGAGATACTTAACAATTCTTTTACAGGATTTGGATAAACTTCAAAAATAACGTCCTTATCAATTCTTGCAGAAACAATATTGCTATAATTCATCGTCTCATCAAAATCAACTTGCGTCAATTGGTAGTAATAAGTTGTATTATTTCTAACATCTTGATCCGTAAAATTATAGTCAGAAGGAACTCCCATACCATCTACCCATCCGATCCATTCAAAACCAGATTCAGGAGAGATACTTCTCATTACATTGTAGCCTTTGTTATTAATTTCGCTTGAAGTATTCCATTTCAAGTCAATGCTTCTTTGGTTGGCATTGGCTGAAAATGAAATCATTTCAACAGCAAGTGGGGCATCTGCTAAACAAATGTCAATTCCCCATCCATCAAATGTTCCACCATCTAAGGATGGATAATCGTCGATGATTGTCAAGGTCCAAGTACCACTTGCTTCTTCTCCCAAAAATGCAGACAAGGATTCAAGCGGTTGGAAGCTTCCAGAAATTGCATTGGGACCGGCATCACATGTACTTTCAAAATCAGCCGATGAATTTCCGGCTGAGTCATCAAAATTTACTGCCATATTATCACCATCACAGCCAAAAGTGCTTGCTGGAATCCCAGGACCGTCAAAAAGCGTGACAGTAGTTCCAGAAGGAGAAGTCAAAGTTGCTGACAAATCTCCAACCCAAGTATGTGTTACTTGAAAATTCAAAACATTAATATCGATGACCGTGCCTGCAGTAAAGACATTTATTGTGGATGTAAGGATATGATCGTTTGCACCATTAACAGGAATTTCCTGAACGCTAACATTATTTTCACTTATCCCACTACAAGCAGGCGTTTCACCAATGGTAAAGTTTTGGTCGGATACGTCAAAAAAGATATTATCTGCGCATACTACCATAATTCTTGCGGTGAGCGTAAAAATATTAGGTGCAATCACTGGGTGTGAACCATCATTTGGTACATTAGATGCTAAGGTGGTCCAAGTCATACCTGCATCTGTCGACACCATAATATCGACATTCGAACAATTCACAGGGGAAGCATTTGTGTTTGCAACATCCCAAGTCACTACTTCATTTCCAGCTTGATTCCAGACTTCACCAGAATTTGGAGAAATAACGGTAAATGGTCCGGCATTTCCTGCAAAAGTAAGTACCATGTTATCTTCATCAGTACAACCTGCTCCTCCATTATTGTCTCTCACTTGAAATCTAAAATTCATAGTCCTTCCAACAGCAGGTAAAACTTCCCAAGTTGGTGTTGAGTTATTCAGAATTGCGGTCCAGTTAGGGAAAGTACGAGACAATGAAGTAGTCGGAGAAATAGACCTAAAAGCTGGACCTGCCGTGTTAGTAGGTAATGGCGGCATTGGTGCTTGTGTTGCATCCATTTGATCCCAATTATGTGTTGTGACATCTCCATCGAAATCTGTTGCAGTACCCGTCAACGTAAATGGTGTCGAAACTGGAATCGTATAATTCGAACCAGCACCGGCAATTGGAGGATTATTTCCAGTAACCGTTTCTTGTGGACAAATACTACTCGCACCACTCACAGTGTTAGCTGCCATTTGTTGAATGGAAATTGCGTGAAAATAATCATCACTATTATTCTGAACATTTGGTGCACAGATTCCGGCATAACCCATTATAGTGGATGCGCTACCTGGTTCCATCGAACTTGCATTACTATTGTTACAAGAATTATTTTGAGTATGACCTCCTCCATATTGATGTCCCATTTCGTGCGCTACATAATCAATGTCAAATGGATCTCCAACCGGTGTTGCTTGTCCTGTAACACCACCTGCTTTGAAAGACCCACAAGGAGAATTCAAATAGGCTACCCCACCTCCACCGGTACTAAATACGTGACCGATGTCATAATTATTACTTCCGATTATGTTGTTACAAGTTGAAATATTTTCACCCAACATAGTGCCTCCGTTTCCGTTGGTGTATGGATCTGTATTGGCATTTAAAAATATTAAATCATCCGTATTGGCAACTAAAACCATTTTCAGACTCGCTTCTGTTTCAAACACTCCGTTTACACGATTCATACTGGTGTTGTACGCTGCCATGACTCCAGCAACATTGCCACCATGATAGGCTGCATATTCTCCTGTACATGCGAGTGCCAACCTGTAAGTTCTCAATTTGCAATCACCTGCAGCAAGTGCTAGTCCATTTTCTTCAACTTCAGGAACTTCCTCATTGAATCCACATTCGAAATGAGCGTTTGGTTTTTGAAAATCTTTTTTATAATAACTAATATGGAATTCATTATCATCGGTTGCAAATGGATCGATAAAAACCGTGCTATGTTCTGCTGAGCGAATCATCGCATGAAATCCTTTTGGCGTATAATCTAATTTAATGGAAGCACTTGGATCATCTATTCCAACTCCAGAAAAGGTTTTAATGTCTGGATATCTTAATGCCAATTCGGTAACCATCACTGGTGCATAGGTCACCCGAAATCTTTCTATCTCACCATTTGGCATTGGAAGATTTAAAATTACATTGATCATATCTGCTTCATCAGAAAAACGCAAAGGTGCTTTTTTCAAGAGCGCAATTGTTTCTTCCCAATCAATTTTGACAACTCGATATTTATTGGGAATGATTACCCGATTTTCATTAGATCGATCGCTTAATTGTTCTTTGGTAACACTTTGCCAAGGGTTGGCTTCATAAGTTTGGGCAGTTAGAGTAGTGATGGACATGGCAAGTACCAACGTCCACATTGCCGTCAGGTGTGATTTCATTTTAAATTCTATTGGTTAATCAAAAAAACTCTCGTTTAAAAATACGAAAATGTAAGTAATATTTAGCAAGTCAGGTCTGATTTTAAACTTCATTGATTTGCAGCTGACGTAGATAGGAGTTATAAAATCAAAAACCCCACAATTTCTTGTGAGGTTTCTTTTTTTCGTTTTGTTTGACCATCATCGATAATGTTCACAGAATATCAATCCTCATCTTCTATTTCTACTTCCAATTTCAGTCCTGCTAAATTATCACTTTTATTGTTTGGAGCAACTTTGAGGTCCAAAATATTACCCATATGGTAACAGGTACGACATCTTGCTTCGTAAGAATCTTTTTCTCCTAACACTACTTTTGCTTTTTCATTCGACAAGCGATAAGAATGCGTTGCGAGGTTTCCACAATGTTGGCAAATCGCATGCACTTTTGTGATATACTCTGCTACTGATAATAAATTGGGTATCGGTCCAAATGGCTCACCTTTAAAATCCATATCCAATCCGGCAGCAATGACTCGAATTCCTTTCAATGCCAATGCTTGACAAACTTCAGGTAAATCCATGTCAAAAAACTGCGCTTCATCAATACCGATAACATTGACATTTTCAATCAATTCCAAAATTTTTCTGGAAGATTCTACTGGTGTGGAAAGAATTGAATTGGCGTCGTGTGATACTACTTTGGTATCATCATAACGGGTGTCAATTTTTGGCTTAAAGATCTGTACTTTTTGGTTGGCGATACGTGCTCGCTTCAGACGTCGGATCAGCTCTTCTGTTTTGCCTGAAAACATAGAGCCACAAATTACTTCTATCCAACCACTACGTTGGCCTTTAAAATGAGGTTCGAGGAACATTTATTTATGTTTCGATGAAAATAAGGTATTTTTGTAGCACAAATAAAGCAAACTAAATGCAATTATTCCGTATTAAAAACTGTTGCTTTTATACATTTACCTATAAAAATTATAATTGCATTCAATTTCTTAGATAAAACAACAAATTCATGGATTTTAATAAATCAAAAATTTTACTTGAAAAAATAAATGGGCTCTTTAAAAGTATGAGTATGGATCCCAACAATATCGCTTCGATTGAAAAAGATTTGATGGTGAATTATGTACGTCAATTTTATGATGCCGTGAAATTTGAAGAAGCACCATCCAATCATCCATTGGAACAAAAATCGATACCAACTCCTCCTCCAGTTGTTGAAACAAGATATGAGTCTCAACCAATCCAACCTGTAGAACCAGCTCCCGAACCGGTGAGATACGTAGAACCTAAACCAGAGCCAGTAAAGCAAATTTATGCAGAGGAAAAAGTTGAGCGACCAAAACCAAGAATCATTCAAGTACCACCTTCATTGATGGTGAATGAAACTTATCAGGCGAAATCAAACCCAACACCACCACCTGTTCCGGAACCTCAACCGGCAGAATCTATCTCTTATAATAGTGGAGAAATGGATTCACTATTTCAACAAAAGGAAGCCATGGAACTTTCTCAAAAATTGGGAGAACTACCGATTCGTGATTTGCATAAATCGATGGGGATTAATGAGCGTGAGTTGACAAAACAAGAATTATTTGGTGGTAATGAAGCAGATTTTAAATTGACCTTGGATACCTTAAATGGGTTCAATTCGTATGAAGAAGCAAAACGTTATCTATCTGCACACGCAGCGAGAAAATATAATTGGACTAATGAAGCTGTCGTAAAAAAAGCGAAAGTTTTTCTTAGACTAGTAGCCAGGAAATACAAGTAATACCAATCATCCCATTTTTATAATATGAAAAGAATTGCTGTTTTTACTTCGGGTGGTGACGCACCAGGTATGAATGCCGCTATCAGAGCAGTGGTACGTACTTGCATCTACCATGGAATCAAAGCTTATGGCATCAGGCGAGGCTATGAAGGCATGATTGAAGGGGACATTATTAAAATGGATTCACTTTCAGTTAGTAATATTTTGCAACGTGGAGGGACCATCCTTAATTCTGCCCGGAGTGAACGCTTCAGAACAAAGAAGGGCAGGAAATTAGCGTATCAAAATTTGAAAAAGCATAAAATCGATGGGATAGTTGCAATCGGTGGAGACGGGACTTTTACAGGTGCCAATGTTTTCACCAAGGAATATCCAGCTATTTCTTTTGTCGGTTTGCCTGGAACTATTGACAATGATTTATTGGGAACGGATTTTACAATCGGATATGATACGGCACTGAATACTGCCATGAATGCGATTGATAACATTAAAGACACGGCAAATGCACACAACCGTTTGTTTTTTGTTGAGGTGATGGGAAGAGATGCTGGTTTTATTGCATTGAGAAGTGGAATTGCATGTGGAGCCGAAGCAGTTTTAATACCAGAGGAAAAAACAAGTATTGCTGCATTGGTCAGAACTTTGAAAAAAAATTATGAGCGTAAAAAAGCATCCAACATCGTTGTTGTTGCGGAAGGTGATGATGCAGGCGGAGCGTACCAAATTGCAGAGAAAGTAAAAAAGAAATTTTCCAAATTTGATATAAGAGTTACAATATTAGGTCATTTGCAGCGAGGTGGTACTCCTACTTCGATGGAACGGGTTCTTGCCAGTAGATTGGGCATGGAAGGTGTAAAAGCGTTGTTGGCCGGGAAGAAAGGAGTGATGGTCGGACAAATTCATAATGACATTGTTTACACCCCGTTTGGAGAATCCATTAAACACAATAGTAAATTGAATCCGCTTTTACTCGAACTTGTGGAAGTGTTGTCCTAAATTTCTATGAACGTATCCAATACAAGAAAACTATCGGATAGTGTTTTACTACCCGCCTTTTGCATCCTGATTTTATGGTTTATCCATATCACACAATTCTTATTTGGTTGGAACTTAGGATACCTCGGTGTTTATCCTCGCGAAATTTTTGGTATCAAAGGCGTGTTGACGGCACCCTTAATTCATGCCGATTGGGGACATCTGGTTTCCAATAGTATTCCATTTTTTGTCGTGTCTACCATGATCATGTACTTCTACCGAAGTGTGGCCATCAAGAGTATGGTCATGATTTATTTATTTACTGGATTGGCTGTTTGGATTTTGGCTAAACAAGTTTTTCATATCGGTGCAAGTGGTGTGGTTTATGGATTGGTTGCATTTATTTTCGGAAACGGAATTTTCAGGAGAAATCTAAAATCAATTGTACTCGCTTTAATCGTCACCTTACTCTATTCCGGAATGGTCGTTGGTTTTTTACCCAAAGAAGGAATCAGTTGGGAAAGTCATTTGTATGGTGCTTTGGTCGGTATCTTCACCGCATTTTTCTATAAAGGGGAATTGGAAGCGGATGAAATTCAGAAGGAAAATCCTTGGGCGGATGAACCTGCTTATGCGGATCGACCTTATTTTTTGCATCGCGATACTTTCTTGAAGACAAAGGAGGAGCGACGGTTGGAGGCCGAAGAACGACGACGTCAAGCGGAGATAGAACGTGCTCGGGAAGAAGCGGAAAGGACTGCTAGAAAGGCTGCTGAGGATGATAATTATAATGATGGATGGTTTAGTTCTAATACTTAACTCTCATTTTCTTCAAACACTTTTTTAAATCTTTTTGTTTTGTCAAGCCCATATCTAGACGAAATAATTTCTTGATATTCATTTAATATTTCAGTAGAAACACAAATATCAAAATGTCCATCTATTAGAAATTCAAATATCCAATGAAGCCTAAAATTTGGCGCAAGAGATACTAGAAAAACATTTGTATCGAGCACAAATCTTAGCTTATTCATTAAGCCACTTTTCTAAATCGTCATCAGAAATATTTTTTTCTTCAATCGACTTACTAACGTTATCAGTTAATTTATTTGCGAAAAATTTTGCCAGCATCTTTTTAATTTCTAAAAGATCCTCATTGCTTGGATTAAATGAATACACTTTTAATAATTCGAGTTGCAACTTACTAAGCTTTTCTATCAATTCTTCTCAACCAATTCTTTCAATTGCTTCATAGTATCCATATCCTGCTGCTTGAACATCTTTTTCATCAGTGGAATCATGCCACGAAAAAAGAAACCTTTCCCTTTTACATTAGAACAACTACGAACTTTAGTTTGACCATTTTCTTCTGTGAGATCCATTCGATAGGCATTGTAAAAAATCTCATGCTCCATATTAAAAGCAAGCGATTCATTTTCTTTGAACTCCGTAAAAGTTTCTTTGATAACTGACGTTTTTCCATCGACCTCATAAGTCATATTTAGAATGTTACCGACTTTTCCAGGCACTTCTTTGACAACTTCTACTTTTTTCAATCCAGGCAACCACTCCCCTCCCTTGTCTGTGTCATTTATGATTTGCCAGACTTTTTCCTTAGGTGCATTGATTGTAACTTCGTTGTTGTAATTAATCTTAGGACCGATCAATGCCATTCCTGCAAAGATCAATAGGAGTACGCCGATGATACCGACTAAGACCCGAACTACTTTCATCAACATCATTATTTCAAGTCCTTTATATTTCTAATGAAACCAGTAACACCGTGATTGGCCATGATTTGCTTTAGGACTCTTGCTTCTTCGCGTGTATTGAAAACACCGACTACAATTTTATATACCGTTTCACCAGCAAGCTGATTGATACTAACGATGATAGGTTCTCCAAATAATTTTTGCATCCGCTCCGCATAAATCAAAACATTACCATACTCTCGGAAAGCGCCCATTTGAACACCGAACCCTGTTGGCTCTTGACGTTGTACACTGAAACGGAATATCCCTCTTCCTGAACTAATGGAAGTTGAAGTAGATCCTGAACTAGTACTTGTACTCCCAGAACCCGTTGTAGTGGAACCAGAAGTTGGATTGGTAACTACTGGAGGAGTCGTCGTAGTTGGGCCCGTTGTTGTAGATGTATCTTGGCTATCTGAACTTCCGCTCCCACCTCTTCTACTGATCGCTTCCCTGACTGCTGCCAATGCATTGACGCGACCATATCCAAATTTCTTGGAATGCCCGTTTGCATCATACTCTTGTGGTGATCCAATTTTATCTGCGGTTTTGCAAAGAATTTCTTTTACTTGTTTTGAGGTCAAATCCGGATTTTCAGAAAGCATTAAAGCACATATTCCAGCTACCAAAGGACAAGAACTTGATGTTCCACCAAAATGCTTATACCGATCACCTCTATCTCTTCCATCTCTCCAAAAACGATAAGCACCACTTTCCCACGAAACCCCTTCATCCCAAAATGCACGAGCAGCTGTTATTGGCCAATCACCATTAGAAGGGGCACATATTGTTACCTCTGGTCCTTTATTGGAATAAGTAGCATGCTCATCTTTACTAGTACAAGCTGCCACGGCAATCACATCAGGATGTTGTGCATAATAACTCACGTAATCGTAATCATCATTTCCGACCGCATAAACGATTACACAGCCTTTCCCGTTTCTTCCATTTCTTGCTGCATTACTGATGGCTGCTTTTTTCATTTCGCTCAACTCAAAAGCAGGATCGGTCGTACCCCAACTACAACTAATAACATCCGCGCCATTTTCTGCCACGTATTTAAACATCTTTTCGGTTGCTCTTAATGAATAGGAAGTACCACTGATTGGCATAAACTTCGAGTTGGGTGCAGCACCTACGATACCCGTACCATTTGGGCGCGCGACAGCTACACTAGCACATGGTGTACCGTGCGTAAATCTTGGATCACCTTGTTCGATATTGGAAGAGTCGGTCCACAAATCAAATGGTTTGGAAACTTTGTTCATTAAATCAGGATGTGTCAAATCAAAACCATTGTCAATCACTGCAACTGTTATTTTATCAGACCCCATGTTCCCCATTTTTTGCCATGCTTCCCAAACTTTTGCATCGGCTCCTTTTTTCATCGGCCATTGTGCATCTACTACAAATCCTGGATTTTTCAAATGCCATTGATGATTGACCAACTCATCATGAGGGGCGATAAATTCGCCATCATATTCGTCCAATAACGTATCTAAATCCGGTTCGGCGAATCTGACCATAGAGACATCCTGAAGATACTTGGCAACCTTAATTGGATTGGGAGATTTTGAAGTAACTTTTGCGATAACACAACAATCACCACGACGCTCTACTATCTCCAAAGCAAATTCATCGAAGACAATGTTTTGTTCTTCCAGATTGGTATTGTCTTCAAATTCGATGATAATTTCACCCGTTGGTAACAATGGTCTTACACTTCCCTCTGCATAATATACATGCGTACCTAATTTGACTTCTTCTTTTTTGCGCAGCGCATCTAATTTCTTATCACAACTTGGGCCTTTGCGTTTCAATTCTATAATTTCAAAACCACCTAGATTTTTCAGGATTTTTTTCTTGACCCCTTTAGTCTCTTCAATATTACTGGAAGCTTTCGTTTTGACACCTACTAATTTACTACTCTTCTTCAGCGTCATCTTGGTGTTACCAATGTTCAATTTTATTTTATCAGCCATAACTAATATTTCTGGGGATTAAGTTCCAATCAGTTAATATACAACTCTTTACAAATCAAATATAACTATAATTAAAGTATTTAATTGTCTAAAACAACAGGATTTTCAACACGACCATCACTTATTAACAATAACCCAACAAATGTTAGTAACCCGTTTAAGGCTAAGACCATGAAACCGAATTTGAATCCATTGAACCAATTGACGGAATTGTAGTCAAATAAGTAAGTAATACAAGGAGCAAAAACACAAACAATAATTGCTAGTGAATCTTTGATTTTCATTTTAGTGAAAAGCCCAAATGTATACAGTCCTAAGAGTGGACCGTAAGTATATCCTGCAACTTTAAATAATCCATTGATGACTGCCGCATCATTGATGTAATTAAACAAGATGATTACTAAGAACAGCAAAATCGAAAATCCAACGTGTACTATAAATCTAGTCTGCTTGTTTTCAGCTTCTGTTTTATCATTTTTTTCAAATCCCAACATATCTACACAAAAAGAAGTTGTCAGCGATGTCAATGCGGAATCCGCACTAGAATATGCTGCTGCAATCAAACCTATGACAAAAACAATTCCGATGAAAGGAGTAAGATGTTTTAGTGCTAATAATGGATATAGCTGATCGGTTTTCGTAGGGACTTCAACTCCAATGTGAGCAGCATAGATATACAACAATGCTCCTAATGAAAGGAACAAAATATTTGCAAAAATCAAGACGATACTAAAACTAAAAATATTCTTTTGGGCTTCTCCCAATGTTTTACAAGTCAAATTTTTCTGCATCATATCCTGATCCAGTCCTGTCATTACGATGGCAATCAAAGCTCCAGAAATGAATTGTTTGAAAAAGTTATTGGCATCACTCCAACCACCTTCAAAGAAAAATACCTGATTCAAACCGCTTTCTCCGATCATCTGCCAGAGTTCTCCGATTCCTTTTCCCATATGATTTCCAATGGCAACAATGGTAAAAATCACTGCCGCCAACATGGACACTGTTTGTATCGTATCAGTCCACACAATTGTTTTAATACCACCTCTAAAAGTATAAACCCAAATTAGAATAATTGTTACTGCTACCGTCATTGCAAATGGAATCCCCATTGGACCCGTCACAAAACTATCCATCACTAAAGCAACCAAGTACAATCTAAAAGATGCTCCAATTGTTCGAGACATGAGAAAAAATGCAGCACCTGTTTTATAAGATACGACTCCAAAACGATCTTCTAAATAACCATATATAGACGTTAAATTCAATCGATAATAAACCGGCATCAACACAGTCGCAATTACAAAATAGCCGACCATGTATCCCATCACCATTTGCATATATGAGAATGCTTGGTTGCCACCACCTGCCCCTACTACACCAGGAATGGAAATAAAAGTAACTCCAGAAAGGGAGGCTCCTATCATTCCAAATGCCACTAAGTACCACGGAGACTTTTTGTTAGCAGTAAAAAAACTTGCGTTGTCGGCATCTTTTCCAGTAAAATAGGAAACGATCATGAGCATGATGAAATAACCGAAGACAACAGTCAGAATTAGACCAGAGGAAAGTTGAGTCATTAGGTAGTTGGTTTTCTATAGTGTGTACAAATAATACCTATAACATGTCAATAATCAAAAACAATCTTGATGTATTTACATTGTTATTGAAATCATTGTTTCGTTGTTTACTCCTGCATTTTCCCTCCAAAAGCCAAGTCTCCAGCATCTCCTAATCCAGGAACAATATAAGATCTGGCAGTCAATTCTTCATCCAGTGCACCCATCCAAATTTCAGCTTCTGGATGTAGTCTTTTGATATAATTGAAACCTGCAGCAGCGGCAACAGCAGTAACGATATGCACTTTTTTGGGTTTCCCTAATTTGTACAATTCATTTAAGGTGATATTCATAGAAGCACCCGTTGCCAACATTGGATCTACAAGTATCAATGTTTTTCCTTCCAAATTAGGACAAGAGACATAACCCAGATTGATTTCGAAAGTTCCGTCTTTATGATGTTGGCGATAAGCAGAAATAAATGCATTACTTGCCTTATCAAAATAATTTAGGAGACCTTGATGCAATGGCAATCCTGCTCTAAGAATAGTCGCCAATACTACATGGTCATTTGACAAATTCATCTTTGCAGTGCCAAGTGGTGTCTCTACATCTGTTTCCGTATAATCGAAAGTCTTACTGATTTCATAGGCAAATACTTCACCCAATCTTTCCAAGTTTCTACGAAATCTCATTCGATCATTTTGAACATCAACATTACGGAGCTCTGCCAGAAAATGATTGGCAATACTTTTCGAATTACTAAGGATATGAACCATATAAATTGAATTTGACTTGGCGTGAATTTACAGAAAATTAAGAAGCATAATCAACAATTTGTAAGTAAACTTTATCCCAATCTTTCCACCCCTCGTTTTCATCAAAAGAACTGTTATGCCAGATAGTCATAAATGTTCCGTTTACATATTTACATTGATCAATAATATCTTTAGATTTCAGAATAGCTTCTTCAGGATTAAGTTTTAAGTAATTTTTTAAAGTTACATCCATAATTTGAAATGGGTAAATCATTAATTCGGTTACTTCATTTTTTCCCAAATCAAACCACCTATAAGGTACACAGGTACTAGCTCTAAAACCAAGTACATCAGGATACCCCATGGTGTAATCTTCTTTTATTCCCAAATCAATCAATTGTCGATAGGTTTGGGGCATTTGAAGTTTAAGAAAATGTTGTCTACTCTTTTTTATTTTCGTCTTTGTTATTATTTCTAATTGTTCCAATTCAGTTTTTAGAATGTCAAACTCATTATTTGATTGATAGGAAGGATGGAGCCCGATGGGATTTTGAGAAGCTATCTTGGTAATTAAGCTTTGAAAATTTTTATTCTCGACCGAAATATTTTTATCGTATGCACCGCGATTAGCTACCAAAAAAAAGTGTAACAAAGATTGACCTTTATTTACGTGCAAAGATTTCATGAAGTCAAATTGATCGAATGGATCTTTTTTCTTACCTACCAATACATCTGTTCTGTTGGCAGCTTGAGGAAGATTTAAATTCAGCAAATCCTTTAGGAACCCACCCATATTTCTGGCAATCCCTTTATTCTGAAATGACCAAGCCATATCGACATCCATTGAAGGTTGGTAATGATAAACCCTCTTTTGAAGCGGTAAATCTTCAAATTTGTTTTTGAGCATTTGACCAAATCGTTTAATCCACAAATCAACTAAAGGAATCTGTATAAAATTATTTTGGACGGCGACACTATGCTTGGAAGGATATCGATTGTGGCTATCTACATTATTTGCGTTGTATTCTTCGTAACGTGCCACTAAATAAAACACCATCCCGAAAAGATCAAAATGAAAATCTGCTCCTGACATTTCAAAAAAATAAGGTAGTTCGTCTCCAACTTGGACCGCTGGATGGAGCTCATAAGTAGTATCTTCAAAAAGAATTTCTGTGCTCGGAATTTGCAATTCATTTGGACTTATTCTTGTATTAGAATAGTTGATCTTATTAGAAGATTGGTTTATGTATTTAGCAGCATCTGTCACCAGTTCATAGCTTAAGTACAGGTGACTTTTAAGGATTAAATCTAAACTGTACTTCAGTCTGTTGGTGACCCTTGATGAATAGATTAAAATATCAGTTTTCTTGCTCAAGAATTTTAGTTTGAAAGCTACTTTGAAACAAATTGAATAGGCAGTCTAAGGTATATATTCCTTTATAAAAATTTAATAAATCAAAAACTTTCCATTATTTATTATGTATAAACCTTTGAATTAAAGGGATAAAGCGATAATTTGGATAAAAATACGAAGTGTTATATATGTCAAAAGATAATGAGACAAAGCTAAACGGGCAATCTGGTGAAATTTCAACCATTCGAGAAATCTTAATGGGTGGTCACTTAGGTGCCTATGAACAACGTTTTGCTAAGATTGAAAGCAGACTAACTGCAATTGAAGAAAAATTATCATTGTCAAATGATCAGACCGCTAAAAATATCGAGCAGCTTAATGCCTCCTTGCAATCTGATTTTTCTTCCAGACTTGACAAAATTGAAACTCATTTTAGAGAAATAAATCAAACAGATAAACAAGAACTGAGCAAAATATTCTCTGAAATCAGTAATCGCCTTTCAAAATAATCATGACCATCGACGAAAATAAAATAAGCGAGGAGGAGGTTCATCTTTTAAAGATTAAAGAAATCTTGCTTAAAGAAGATCGAGAAGAGTTGTCAATCCTTCGAAAGAAATTGGAAGATGAAGAAGCTTTCAATAAACGACTCACACCTTATATAGAAAAGCATATTGAAGATTTGAAGGTAAATTTTCCTGACCAATACAACGAAATGGTCTCGAAAATTTTTGATGAAAAATTGATGAATTCAAGACAAGAAATAATTGATTTATTATCACCATCGATCGGGATCATGATCAAGAAGTATATTTCTATGCAATTTGAATCATTGAAAGAGGGAATAGACAATCAAGTTAAAAATACTTTTTCAGCCAAGACATGGAAAACAAAATTTACGTCCAAGTTTTACGGTGTCAAAGAAAGTGATTTGATATTGAAAGAGATGGATAAATACCAAATACAAGAAGTGTATTTAATTCAGAGAAATTCAGGTTTGCTATTTGGATCTGCTTCCAAAAGTGTCAACTTGGATCAAGATGTAATTGCTGGTATGCTAACGGCCATCAAATCTTTTGCAGAGGATGCTTTTCAGCAAGGTGCACAAGACTTGGATATGATAGAATATGGGACTTATAAGATTTTGATGCAAAATTTTAAAACTTATTATTTAGCGTTGGCAATCACAGGTTCACTTTCGGCAGCTGACAAAGACGAAATATCTAACAATGTACTTTCATTTGCGGATCGCTATTTGGGAAAAAGTATTTCAAATATTGATGAAAAAATAATGGAAGAATACTCCAAATATTTAAATGAACACTTTATAAATACAAATGCAAGAAACCAAATATAATATATCACAAGGAAACATGATTAGTAAAAAAGTAATTCTTACTGGGAGCTTTGGAGTTGGAAAGACCTCACTATTCAATCAATTTATCTACAATAAATTTAGTGACAAATACCTAACGACTATTGGTGTAAAGGTGAATAAGAAAGTTATCAATGTTGATGGCAATGATTTATCTCTTTTACTTTGGGATATTGCTGGTGAAGTTTCACAAGACAAAGTACCGACTAGTTATTTTCTAGGTGCGAGTGGAATCATTTATGTTTTCGATCTGACAAGACCAGCTACTTTCAGGAATATTGAAAAAGATATTCAATACCTAAATTCTATTATTTCAGGAGGCGTCATTAAAGTGGTCGGGAATAAAGTTGACCTGATCGATCTTCAAAATAAAGAAGAGATTTTGACTCAAGTCCCTTACGATGTTGATATTCTGACGAGCGCAAAAACGGGTGAAAATGTTGAAGACATGTTCTCACTACTAGGAAAAAACTTAATCTCCTAAAACAAGAATGACGCTACTTCAAAAATTAAAGGAAACCCATTCTGATAAATTCAATCAGTTGATCTTTTTGGACAAGCATTCTCATGTCCTCAAGAGTTGTAACACCATCTTTAATACGGAGGTTCTGAACGGTAAATCTGCAAAAGAATGGTATCCATTTATTGAAAGTATTTTTGAAGATGTTTGGAACCTCGACAACCAAATTCGATTTGCTAAGGTTGAAACTAATTTACCAGAATTATCAGGTACTTATGACTTTTCTTTTTCCAAAGTAATCTTGGATAGTGAAGAAGCTCTGTTGTGGTCAATCTATGATTATACAGATTTGTACAAGGATCTCCTTTCGTTTCAACAATCAAGAAACGAATTAGAAATCCGAAGAGATCTCATCGAAAAAAAATATCAGACATTGGTAGACTTCAATGAGGTCTTGGTTGAAAAAAACAAGGAACTTGAGAATATCAACCAATTGCATCAAGATTATTTCCGTACTGTTCAAAATTCTTTACGCTCTCCTATCAACACACTAGATGGCGTAAATGCAATGTTTTTTTCTAACAACTTTGATGAAAATTTCAACTATTTAGAGGGATTAAAAAACTCCCTCAATAGTTTACAATCCGTTTTTGAAGATCTAGAAGTATTGACAACTTCTTTTGGAACCAGTAATGACAATCTTCAAACTTTCAATATCTACGATCTATTGGTGGAAGTCATTGATACTTTTAAAAAGAATACGGCATCTGGCAAACAACTTATCTTCCATATTGATAATGAGACTCCTGAAATGCTTACAGGAAAACCTGTCCTATTGAAACAGATTATTTATTGTCTCATGATGAATTCTTACAAACTAAATCATGATGCCGCACTGGACATTCATGTAAAACCTATTGGTAAAAGTGACAATAAGCTTGATATTCTTTACATGATGAAAGAGCGCAAGTCTGATTCCATGAATGAGATTTCAAAAGAAAAAATTAATGAATTGAAGTTGAGATTGGAATTAGTCAAAAAGCTAATTGAAATTCAGGGAGGTAGTATCACTATTGAAATCGATTCTCAAGAAAATATTTGTATCAATTCAATTATGAAGTATAGCCTTCCACTCTTAACTTCATAAGGTTCAACGCCTTACAATTTTCCATATTTTTGCTCCTATTAAGTATCAAAACTATCTTTTTTGCGTTTAAATATGTATATTGAAAGATAGCGTGCTTAATCCATTTTGCTCTTTAATCTTAGGACATGAGGAAATTTATCTCCATACTATTTCTACTACTTTTTGTAGCCGTCGCTATAAATGCCCAGACTATCCAACCAAGGCAATTAACTAATCAAAATAAAGGAGTCATCTACAATAAAGAATTGGCTTTTGATTTTAGATTACATACTCATGGTTTTGCTGCTGGTGTGTCCTTTGGTAAAATCCGGACTTATTACAACACAAGATTTTACATGTTGGAATTTGGAGAACTAAAACATCCAAAAGAATTCAGATTAAGTTTCGATAATTTAAGTATCAATGGTAAAACAGCCAAGTCATTTATTTTTGGTAAACAAAATTCCTTTTTTACTTTACGTGGTGGTTATGGCGCCAAAAAGTACTTCACTGAAAAAGCTGCTAGAAAAGGAGTTGCTGTGGGCATGAGTTATTCTTTTGGACCTGCTCTAGGAATTCTTAAACCCTATTATCTAGAATTAAGAAGATCTATTGACAACAAAAACAGAATCGTCTCTGAAAAATACTCTCCAGAAAATGAAGATATCTTTTTGAGCCAACAAAACATTTACGGATCTTCTAGTTTCTCTCAAGGACTTGGAGAACTTGGTTTCAGACCTGGTGCTCATGGAAAAATAGGCGTACATTTAGATTGGGGTGCTTTTGACGAATTTATAAAAGCAGTCGATGTTGGAATTATGATTGATGCTTACTTATCTAAAGTGCCAATAATGGTAGAAACAGATGCTTTCGACACCGAAAATAGCAGACTGTTTATCAATCTTTACCTATCTTTACAATTAGGAAAGCGCAGGTAAACTTTTCCTTTCTTTCCTTGTTTTCAATACACACTAATTCATCATACTTTTCGAATGGACGAACTACCTATCGTACAAAATAAAGAACCCAAAAAGAAAAAACCAGATTGGCTTAGAGTCAAATTACCTATTGGTGAGAACTATAAAAAAGTTCGATCGTTAGTTGATGAATATAAACTGCATACTATTTGTCAAAGTGGAAATTGTCCGAACATGGGCGAATGCTGGGGAGCGGGTACTGCGACTTTCATGATTCTTGGAAATACTTGTACCAGATCTTGTTCTTTTTGTGCCGTCAAAACCGGTCGCCCAAATGAGTATGATGAAGATGAACCCAATCGTGTAGGCGAAGCAGTAAAGTTGATGCAGGTAAAACACGCGGTAATCACTTCTGTAAATCGAGATGAATTGAAAGATCGTGGCGCAGAAATTTGGCACCAAACGATTCGCTCAATAAAAGAAAATTCTCCAACCACGACAATAGAAACTTTAATTCCTGATGTCAGAGGAAATTGGGAAGCACTGGAAAGAATGATCAGTGCTGGTCAAGAGGTGGTTTCTCACAATATGGAGACAGTGAAAAGATTATACCGATTGGTTCGACCTCAAGCAAAATACGAAAGAAGTCTTGAGCAAATCAAAAGAACCAAAGCTTTTGGCAAAAGAACAAAATCCGGTATCATGGTAGGACTTGGAGAGACAAAAGAGGAAGTCTTTGAAATCATGGATCACTTGATAGAAAATGATTGTGATGTAATTACGATTGGTCAATATTTACAACCAACGAAGATGCATTTAGAAGTTGCTGAATTTATTCATCCTGATATTTTCGCTGAATACAAAGCAGTCGGATTGGAAAAAGGTTTTGACTTTGTAGAGAGTGGTCCTTTGGTGAGATCTTCTTATCATGCGGAGCGGCATTTATAACTTTTTACGCGGAGAGGTGATGAGTGTAGAGTGATGAGTGTAGAGTGATGAGTGTAGAGTGGCTTGTCTTGTGGGTTGAACTATTTGTTCCCTATTGAAATTTTCCTTGAATTTTAAACATGACGTAGCCGTTAAAAGTGTAGCGTTTTTAGTGTAGAGTGATGAGTGTAGAGTGGCTTGTCTTGTGGGTTGAACTATTTGTTCCCT
>CALFWW010000277.1 GCA_937928575.1 uncultured Saprospiraceae bacterium
AATGGGATTGATTTTGTAGAAATTCCACTGAGTGTTACGATTCCTGCTGGTGAGACATCTGTAGTACTGCCTATTACGATTCTTGAAGACAACATACTGGAGGGGCCTGAAAAGTTGAAGTTGGATATTATGTATAATTGCGATTGCATTGATCCGAGCAATAGCGAATTGATTATTGATGAGGCTACTGATTTTTCTGTTAATTTGGAACCAATAAATGTGTGTCCTGATCAACTTTTTAGTATTACACCTGAAATAATTGGTGGTATTGCTCCTTACGATTTTCTTTGGGAAACAGGAGCGAATACGGAAGTTTTGGAGACGAGTATAACAACACCTACACAAATGACTGTTGAAGTTATAGATTTTTGTGGTATTTCAAGTACAGGAATTATTGACCTCACCATTCAAGAGATTCCAGCTGGATTTCTAATGGGAACTTATGACCTTTGTGAAATTTCTGAATCAGGAATTCCTGTACAATTAGAAGGGTTTCCTCCCTGGAATATTAGTTATAGTATAAATGATGTTGAACAACTACCCATTGAGAATATTCAGACGAATCCATTTTATTTAAGTGCACCACTAGAGGGTACTTATGAGCTAACTGCTTTTGAAGATGCCTATTGTGAAGGTATTGTTGAGGGAGCTGCTGAAGTGATTAGTAGTTTTGTGATTGATACCAATGTCATTCAACCCTCTTGTGTTAATAGCAGCAATGGAAGTGTAGAAATTATACAATTGGATGCGGTAGCTCCTTTTTCATTTGGATGGGATATTGAAACCGAAGATGATTATTTGCTGGAAGATCTAATTGCTGGTACCTACACCTTGACACTAATAGATGGCGATGGTTGTTCTTATGAAAGGGCGTATGAGTTGACTCCAATTTCGGAAGATCTAAAAAGTTGTATTCCCATTTATGTTCCAAATATTTTTTCACCAAATAAGGATGGAGTTAATGATACGTTTTCAATTTTCTTTGAAGAGGGTAGTGGTGTAGCAAGTATTATTTCCTTACAAATTTTTAGCCGATGGGGAGAGTTAGTATTTGAACAGTCCAACTTTATTCCTATTAATGGTGCAACGGAATGGAAAGGTGAATTCAAAGGAAAACCTTTAGACATGGATATTTATGTTTATCAAATCCTGATTGCTCTAGAAGATGGAGAGACATTGCTTGTAGATGGAGATGTAATGTTGTTAAGATAGCGTTTTTCTCAAGTTATTTAGGCGCCTAGTTTTATACTTTTAAATAAATAAATAACAAAGCGGATCTGACTATTCGGATGCGCTTTGTTATTTGCGTGATTTGTTTAATTATAGTGAAATAGATCAGTACTTAGTAGTTTTTACAAATCGTTTGGTAATGACTTCATTTTCCAAATACAGTCGAATGAAATTCACGCCATCTTCTACTCGATCAATTGAAATATTGACCACATTATTTCCAAGTTCGAGAGGAAGGGGTTTAGATAAAATAACTTGTCCACTATTATTGATCAATTCGTAACTTGCATTTTGATTCGTCAAAACAACGATATTCAATTGAATATTTTCTGATGCCGGATTAGGATAAATACTTGATACATGATTTTCATTATCAGTCAGGATACGATCAGAAACTACCTTGGAAAAATAATGGCTTCCATCTTCATCAACTATTTTGAGTCGATAATATTGTAGTTGACCAATTTTACTCGCTGTATCTGAATAATTGTAAGCGGAGGCTGTCGCTAATTTTTTACTCTCAATAGTTGCAACGGATTCGTAATCAATTCCATTCCAACTTTTTTCCAACAAGTAAAATGCGGTCGACTCTTCGTTTTCAGCAATCCATTCCAAATCAAAAATAAATCGATCATTGTTGGTTGAGACACGGAATGAAAGTAAATCATTGGCCAAAGGATTAGATTGTCCTTCAATAACTCGATGGGTCTGATTGATAAATGGATTTTCAATTACATCAATGTTCCCACTCAACCATTTAATAGTGATTGCATCAATTGAAGTCAAATTTCCAAGACCAAAATGTAAAGCATTTCCATTTTGGGATAAATACGCTTGCCCACAATGTTTGTATCTCAAGTATTTATTTCCACCAGCTTGTAATTCTACCCAAGCACCAATACCATCTCTATTGCTAGTGGTTCCTTCTAGATTGACTTTTACCCAATTGTTATTATTCGAGATAACATTTTCCCACAAACGATGTGGAGTAGGATAGGTGACCCAATCATATGGTGAATTGGCAACCACTAAATCAACTTTGCCATCCCGATTGAAATCACCATAAGCATTGGCGTAACTGTTTTGTTGATCGTACGGCAATCCATTAGGTAAAGGGGTAGAAAAAGTGCCATCGCCATTATTCTCATAAATTAAATTACATTCGGATGGGTCATCTTCTACTGAACTACAGACATATAAATCTTGATCGAGATCATTATCCATATCAAACCAATTGCCAGCCCATCCGGTTCTACCTAAAAATTTGACACCTGCAGAAACAGCTACTTCCGTAAAATTTCCAGTCCCGTCATTTTGAAATAAAGCAGAGCCTGGGATTCCTGCGTTGTTATTGGTTACATAAATGTCCAAATCACAATCATTGTCATAATCTCCAACCCCTACATTCATTGCATCAATAACAATATCTGTATTTGAGGAACCACTAATATCTGTAAAAGTATTGTTGGTGTTTAGATACATAGTGTTGGTATAGTGCCGATCATTGGCTAAATATAAATCTTGATCGTTGTCTCCATCAATATCCAAAAATGCATTTCCTAATGTGTATTGATTTCCATTGGAAGTACCGGTGCTTGCGGTGACATCTGTGAAGGTAAGGTTCCCATTGTTGTGATACAGTTTGTTGGTAAAGCTTCCTGGATTAGTATTTATATTGGATACATACAAATCTAAAAACCCATCTTTGTCAAAATCTCCAAATGTGGCAGAATTAGAAAGGGATGCAAAATCAACTAACAAACCTGCGGAGAAAGTTATATCAACCATATTCATGTTGCCGGTGTTTTCATACAAACGATTATATCCATTTCCATAAGTAGTAACGAAAAGATCTTTATCTCCATCATTGTCTATATCTGCCCACAAAATTTGCTTAGATGCTTTGTTGTGATTAACAAAAGGAGGAATTGGAGTCATTACTCCATTTATATTTTGAAGAAAAAATATGCTGTGTCCTTCCGCAGTGGCAAAAGTAAGATCATCCCAACCATCACCGTTAAAGTCTGCGAAGCTGACACCAGTACCAATAAATACAAAATCTGGGTCGTAGGTGTTTAAACCATTCGCTTGGGAGACATCTTGGAAGTATTGGGCATCAACGGACAATGAGTAGAACACCAGAGTGGCAACAAATAATAAGTACTTTTTCATGCTAGTAAATTATGTAACGTCAACGGATATCCGGTATGGGATGGCAAGGTTGAGGCATAATTCTCCCGTCTAATATAGGAAATTTTACTTCATTTTAATAATGGCTTATACAAATTGTAGTCTATAATTACGGTTATCTTTGAGAAAAATTTCCCGATATCTTCGTTAGAAAGCCCTGTCTGCTTGGCGCAGTCAGGCAGGCTCGCCGTAACTAAGGCTATGTCTACGTTTTCTGCCTTGATCTC
>CALFWW010000278.1 GCA_937928575.1 uncultured Saprospiraceae bacterium
TTCCCTTCTTCAACTGCATATTGTTTGTTTTGGTGGTTTGTAGGTGTGTTGTTTTTTTATCGTTTAGGCGCACTATCCATCCTCTAATCCCTATCGGGATAGGCCCTTCCTTTTAAAAAAGGAAGGGGAGCGCGTGAGTTCGCGTGGTCAGTTGCGAGCTCACACGCTCACGTATTCCTCCCTTCCTTTTTAAAAAGGTAAGGGAAGTGCTCGACTTCAGGTCGTGATAACAGGGATGCCTGCCTGATGGCAGTCAGGGATATTTACATACTTACGCACTCCAAAACCCACCCAAGCCATCAAACCTAAAATCCAGTAAGCTATTTACAAAAAGTCAACAGCTCCTGATCCTAAATTGTAATAAGCAGGAACGATTTTCACATCACCTGAATCAACCGCTTTACGGATGATACTTGATCTTTCTTTCAAATCACCAACAACCAACTCTGCGTTTTTCTTCACAACATCAGCAATCGGTGCACCTGCTCCACATGCAGCAATAGCAGGATTGATATGTGATAACAAATGATTAATATTGTATCCATTGTCTCCACCAGCGACTGCAGCAGTTACTGCACCACAACTTTCATGACCTAAAACAACAATTAGTTTGGTACCGCAATGTGCAACCGCATATTCGATACTACCGATTGAAGAACTATTGGCAACATTTCCAGCAACACGTACGACAAATAATTCGCCTAGACCAGTATCGAATGCCAATTCAGGAACAACACGGCTATCAGCGCAACTTAATACGATGGTGTGCGGTTCTTGTCCAGCAGTCAAAACTTGTCTTCTTGAGCTGTCTTGTAGTTGTCCATCTAATTTGTCAGCAACAAATCTAGTATTTCCAGCCTTTAATCTTTCAAGTGTACTTTCATGACTCATTTTATAAAATTTATTTAGTTAATTTATTTGAATAATTTCTGTGCGAATATATTTTAAATAAAGGGCTTTTCAAAATTTTGAACGCTTTCTTAAAGCCGCTAATGCGCTAATATCTTTCAATAATAAGAACTAATATAGGATATCGAATGTTCACACTATTTAAGAAAATAATAATGGGAAGACAGTTTGCTATTTCAGATATTCATGGATGTCATTTGACATTTAAAGCACTCTTGGATAAAATTGCTTTTTCTACTTCAGATGAACTCTACTTATTGGGTGATTACATTGATCGAGGACCTGATAGTAAGAATGTCTTGGATACCATCTTTGAATTACAACAAAATAATTACAATTTGCAATGTTTGAGAGGAAATCATGAACAAATGTTGCTAGATGAAGCGGATCAACGCAGCACGGACCGTTGGGTAAGGCATGGAGGATTACAAACTCTTGAAAGTTTCAATGCAAAAAAAATGGAGGATATTCCAGATAAATATTATCACTTTTTAAGAGAACTACCTTATTTTTTCGAAGTCGATAGTTTTATATAACACATGCTGGCTTAAATTTTAGAACACTAGATCCCATGGCAGACGTAGTATCAATGTTATGGATTCGGAATTGGTTTACGAGTATCGATTATGAGTGGTTAGGCAATCGTATTATCGTGCATGGTCATACACCTGTTCCAGAGATTTCGATTCAACATCATCTGGAAAATTTAGACAAAATACAAACGATTGATATTGATAACGGATGTTGTTTTAAGAAAGATGACTTGAATCAATTATGTGCTTTTGATATGACAAATCGGGAAGTCGTTTTTCAACGAAATATTGAGCAACTGTAATTAAGCTAATCTATGCTTTATATTCTGAAGGTGTCTTTTTAAAGAATTCCTTAAAAACGGTACTAATACAAATTGTAGTCTAAAAGTGCGGATATATTTGGAAGGAAAATTTTTCGAGATCAAGGCAGAAAACGTAGACATAGCCTTAGTTACGGCGAGGCTTTTTAACGAAGATATCGGGAAATTATTCTCAAAGATAACCGTAATTATAGACTACAATTTGTATAAAATATTCGGGAAGGTCTGACTACGGCAACTTCAACATTTGAACTACCAGTATTTGAAATTTCAGCGGTCACCGAATAAGTGGACCAAGCAGCGGGGATGCGTTGTTTTGGAAAAGGGGCAATTCAAGATCAACTTGAGCAAACAAGAAACAAGAATGAAAAGCAAATGAAACTAAGAAACCAACCCAAAAAAGCCCCAGACCAAAGTCCAGAGCTTTTTAAAATCAACGCATTTGAGGCTAACTGAAGGATAACAAATTATCTATACTCGTTATCTAAATTGTTTGAAGTCGGTAGATTATCTGTCTGATTGGTCACCATCCGATCCCGATAATTAAAACCAATTTTGCCTCTACTATCGCTTAAATTAGATCCAGTCACATTAGCGAAATTCTCTGCTTTTCTTCTGAAAAATCCACCAAATCTAGATTGTAATCCTTTCCAGAAAATTGTCAAAATTGGTTGATCCAAATCGACTTCTTCGTACTCCACTTTAATGCCACTTCCTCTTCGAAATACTTCTACACTGATGATGCAAATGAATGCCAACAATACACTGAAGCCTACAAAGAATGAGAAGAGGGAACCCCAAAATTCTGCATTCTTGAATTTGAAATCGTGTTGCGCCAACAAAGCAATCTCTGCTTTTTTAATGGACTGATCGATGTCACTTTTCTCTTTTTCGATGGCATCGTTTTTCCTTTTTTGATGCTGATCGATTTTTTTAGTAAAAGTGGATTGCAGCTTCATAATTGCTGCAGTCTTTTCCGTTTCTAATGAAGCAGCTGACTTTCGGTATTTATCGGCTTGACTTTTCGCCCAAGAATGTCCGTCCTTGAACTTTGCGTCATAAGTTTCAGCTTTCACTTCACACGTTTTGATCCTTGCATCATACTGATCACGTGTACTCGTTACTACCTCTTTGTGATTCGTTTCAATAATAGCCAAATCATTTTTAAATCTGGCAGCAATCGCATCTGAACTTGTTCGAAATTCTTGCTTCAATTTAGAAGCGTCGTAAGTTTCGACAACTGGTACATTAGATACAAAAGCGTGATGCACCCCATTTGTTGACAATCTAAAGGATAGGACCCCCATCCCAATGGTGATCGCTGCTACAATCGTGAAAAGTGCAATATACCATGCATTCTCTAATCTTTTCCAAACGATTGTTCGAGTCAGCACTTGTAAAAATTTTCTTCCACCCAATTCCAAAATGGCAACGACTAATATCATTGCTACAATTGAAATCACAATAGAAATTCCTTTGGACACATCGGCCATCTCACTTTGTGTAATGTACCAGATGGTCACTGCTTCTGTCAGTCCACTTACTACCTGCGCAACCTTTCCTATCACATCAATGCTTGGAACAATCGGTCTAAACAGGTTGTAAAAGTCTGAATTGGTTGCAACGGTTTCCGTTGCTTTTAGTTTTACCTGTTTTTTCATAAATAAAATTTTGAGAATAATTGATGAAATCCTAACAAATTGCACCCAATTCTCGATTAATAAAATAAACCTCTAAAAATATTTGACAAGGGCATACCGCTTTGCCAATACTTTTAAAAAGTTTGTATAAACAAAATATAGGATCTGGAAAACGCTATCGAAGAGAATAAAAAAGGATAGGATAAATTACAACCAAAAATTACTTGCCTTATTGTTACGCAATTATTACAATAAAGTAACATATGTTAGTTCCAATAATGAATAAAAAAATGATCTTAGCGTTATTTAGGCATCTTTATCAATGGAAAGTGGGACTAACTTAATTGTTGAATATCATTTATACAATTCAATTGGTCAATTGCTTTTGAGAGATCAATTTGTTGAAACTACAACGATTGATTTTAGTAACATTGCTGCTGGTGTTTATTACATTTGGTTTCATCTGAATGGAGAAAGACAGCGATACTCACCAACAATACGGTTACTCTCGGTGATTTTCATAATACCATTCATTCAACTCGTTACTTAAATATTCATAGAAATTGGTGAGAAGAAAGCTATAAGAACACGGTTTTCAAAACATAGGTCACAATTCAGGATTAAAGCAAATCATATCAAAATCACTTATGCCGACTTTCAAAATTTCAGGAGAATACGCAAGAACAAATGTATCTGCTATTTCTGTAATTGTGTCGCCAATCGGATTTCTATTGTTGCAAATCTCTTCTTGTAACTTAGTTTTCAACT
>CALFWW010000279.1 GCA_937928575.1 uncultured Saprospiraceae bacterium
AATAACCTGTTGTAAAACATGAAAATGGATTTTGAAGCGGGAGGGTGATTCTATATGTTTGAGGGACGAGTTTATACAAATAATACTCTATAATTGGGGATATCTATGAGAAAATTTTACTGATCTCTGCGTTGGAAAGCCTCGCCGTAACTAAGGCTATGTCTGCGTTTTCCGCCTTAATCTCAATAAAATTTTCCTCCATATAATAACCGAACTTATAGAGTACAATTTGTATAAGGCTATGTCTACGTTTTCTGCCTTGATCTCGAAAAATTTTCCTTCCAAATATTTCCGCACTTTTAGACTACAATTTGTATAAGATAGAGATGCCTTTGAGTATGTCTTCGTAACCCCCTAAATGGTTGGACCAACGTTGTAGTTGTTTTTAATCGCTTTCTTTCTAGGCACCTGTAATTTGTATAAATCCGCCGCTACGTAAAAAAGGCCATCTCTATTCGAGACAGCCTTTTCAATATTGCCATATATAAAATAGCTATGGTCTGGATGTGTACAAGCTGTACACTAGCTATTTGTATCGTCTTCTACTTCTTCAAATTCAACATCCGTCACATCTTCATCAGAAGTTTCGGTTGCACCTTCTGCACCAGGATCTGCAGAACCAGTACCATCAGCAGTTGAACCACCGTTGGCATCTTGCGTTGCTGCATACATTTCCTGTGAAGCTGCTTGCCATGCTGTATTTAAAGTAGCCATTGCAGTGTCAATCTGACCAAGGTCTTGTGCACCATGAGCAGTTTTCAATTCTGTCAATGCTGATTCGATTGCTGCTTTCTTTTCGTCAGGAATCTTGTCACCATACTCTTTCATTTGCTTCTCCGTTTGGAAAATCAATGAATCTGCTTGGTTGATTTTGTCTACTTTGTCACGAGCTGCTTGATCTGATTCAGCATTCGCTTCTGCTTCTGCCTTCATTTTTGCAATCTCTTCATCTGACAAACCAGTAGATGCTTCAATTCTAATATTTTGTTCTTTACCAGTTCCTTTGTCTTTGGCAGTAACACTTAAAATACCATTGGCATCCATGTCGAAGATTACTTCAATTTGAGGCATACCTCTTGGTGCTGGTGGAATTCCATCAAGGATGAAACGACCAATTGGTCTGTTGTCCGCAGCCATTTTACGCTCTCCTTGTAAGATGTGAATCTCAACAGAAGGTTGGTTGTCAGCAGCCGTTGAATAAACTTTAGATTTCTTAGTAGGAATCGTAGAGTTAGATTCAATTACAACATCATATACACCACCCATTGTTTCGATACCCATTGATAGTGGAGTTACATCTAATAACAATACATCTGTAACATCACCACTTAATACACCACCTTGGATAGATGCACCAATTGCAACTACTTCATCAGGATTTACAGACTTATTAGGTTTTTTACCGAAGAATTTTTCAACTGCTTCCTGAATCATTGGAATACGAGTGGATCCACCCACAAGAATAATTTCATCTATGTCTCCTTTGCTCAATCCAGCATCTTTCAATGCTTCTTGACAAGGCTTCAGTGTACGCTGTACTAGATCGTCTGCTAATTGCTCAAATTTTGAACGAGATAGTTTTAATACCAAGTGTTTTGGCACACCATCAACTGCAGTTACATATGGAAGATTGATTTCTGTTTCTGTAGAAGAAGATAATTCTACTTTTGCTTTTTCAGCAGCTTCCTTCAAACGTTGTAAAGCCATTGGATCTTTTCTCAAGTCAATTGCTTCTTGCTTTTTGAAAGTTTCTGCTAAGTGCTCGATAATAACCTCATCAAAATCATCACCTCCTAAGTGGGTGTCTCCATTCGTTGATTTTACTTCAAATACACCTTCCCCTAATTCAAGGATTGAGATATCAAAAGTACCACCACCCAAATCATAAACCGCAATGGTCATGTCTTGCGCTTTTTTATCCATCCCGTAAGCCAAAGCCGCAGCAGTCGGCTCATTGATGATACGCTGTACTTTCAATCCTGCGATTTCTCCTGCTTCTTTTGTTGCTTGTCTTTGAGAATCGTTGAAGTAAGCAGGAACTGTAATTACCGCTTCCGTTACTTCCGTACCCAAAAAGTCTTCTGCTGTTTTCTTCATTTTCTGAAGTACCATTGCAGATAATTCTTGAGGCGTGTACTTCTTACCATTTAATTCAACTCTTACCGTGTTGTTGTCTCCTTTGACAAGTTTGTAAGCTTGTTTTCCAACTTCACCGGAAATTTCGTCATAACGACTTCCCATGAAACGCTTGATGGAAGAAATGGTACGTGTCGGATTGGTGATTGCCTGACGCTTTGCCGGGTCACCGATCTTACGATCGCCACTGTCAAGAAAAGCCACTACTGAGGGTGTAGTTCTTCTCCCTTCGTCATTTGGAATTACGACTGGTTCATTACCTTCCATTACTGCAACGCAAGAGTTGGTAGTACCTAAATCTATTCCGATTATTTTACCCATGTCTTGTATAGTTTTATTTAATTAATTTAAAATTGATAATTCAAAATTTAAAAAATTGACGACCATTCGTGAACACATAAGCTTACGTGATGAGAGTCTATTTTTTATTTAAATTTTACATTTATAACTTTACATGTTCAATAGATGTGCCATGCCAATATATCTGCCTTTTTGGTTCAAATTAGAACAAAAACGCATATATTTTGGCAGAAAGGTACCTGACAGAATGTCAAAACGGCAGTGCTTATTGGAAATTCAGGTCTTTAGTATAAATTCCAAACCTTAGAGAATCTTCGGTTTCTGTAGTTAAGGTGATTCCTTCTTTGATGCTGGTATTTTTAGAACCAAAGATTCCAAGTCCTTCAGAAAGGTTGGTGTAAGAAGGGATTTCTTGTGCGCTGGTAATACCAGTGTTAGCTTGACCAATGTTGATGTAATCGAATAAATTTTGATCGCCACCGGTTACGATAATATCTATATTTTTAAAATCTCTTGTCAAATTTCCTGCATCCCGCAAAGCGAAGGCAATGTATTTGAAAAAATCATCACCATCTTCCAATTTATATTCACCAATATCTTGCAAATCATCTTTCTCAATATTTTTTGCAAGTGGCCAAAAAATCGCTTGGTCCTCAAAAGTGTTAGGATTATCTACTGAATTTTCCAAATAATTTAAGCGAAGTGTCAAATCAAAAAAGATAGCATCGGACCCACTACTCCATCTAAAATTGGTGGATTTATTAGCTTCAAATTTAATTGTAGTAATGGGAGCTGCCACATTCATATCACTGACAATTATAGTTTCTGCGGTGACTTCTGACAAATTATCACCTCTGGTTAATTTTAGCTGATAAGATTCACCTGGCTGTAATTCATCAGGCTCTTGAATCTTGAATTTATAAAGATAATTTGGGGCATTGGCAAAAATTCCTGCTTCTCTCGGATAACCTTCTGATGCACCGTCCACTCTTTCTAGTTGATAGGTTGTTCCCGAATTAATATGCTCAATTGAAACGCCAATCGACTCATAATATAGTGAGTCCGGAATTTGTGCTAATTCCAATGCACTGGTAGAAGGATCTACAAAAGCTTTTTCAACTCTAATGTAATGAGCAGTATCCGCGCGAGACAATAACCCATAAACTACTGGTATGTCTTTCCAATCTTCAATTAAATCAAAATCATTGGAACAAGAATAAGAAATTAACATCGTTAATACAGCAACCGGAATCAGTAATTTTTTCATTGTGCAAAGGTAAAAGTTTTTCATAAAAATCAGGATATCTTCGACAAACCTACCCAAGTTTTAAGAGAAGAATAGGATTAAGTCTATTAAAAGACGCTGTTTATTTAGTGGATAAATTGGATATTTTGATTTAAACACAATTCTAGCTATGAAAAACTGAATTTGTAAGGTAAATAATGAGGTGAAAAACTGAAATTCTAAATTTAGAAACCACTCAACGCTTCGAACTTTATTCATATCTTGCGCCGTAAATTTAAATCACCTTTAAAATAGGATAAAAAATATGTCAGTTTCTAAAGAAGTCAAGCGAATCACCGTGCATACATTGCAAGCGATGAAAGACAAAAATGAGAAAATCTCCATGTTGACTGCGTATGATTATTCAATGGCGAGAATCTTGGATGAATCCGGAATTGACATTTTATTAGTTGGTGATTCTGCATCCAATGTTATGGCGGGTCATGAAACCACTTTACCAATCACTTTGGATCAAATGATTTACCACGCTTCTTCTGTCGTTCGTGCTGTCAAAAAAGCATTAATTGTAGTAGATCTTCCTTTCGGTTCTTATCAAGGAAATTCCACTAAAGCATTGGAATCAGCCATTCGCATCATGAAAGAATCTGGTGCTCATGCCATCAAAATGGAAGGTGGACAAGAAATTGAAGATTCTATTAAGCGGGTCTTGTCAGCTGGCGTTCCTGTGATGGGGCATTTAGGATTAACCCCACAATCTATTTACAAATTCGGTACGTACGTTGTTAGAGCAAAAGAGCAAGAGGAAGCAATGCGCCTAAAAAGAGATGCGAAGTTGTTGGAGAAATTAGGATGCTTTGCCATTGTAGTTGAAAAAATTCCTGCCAAATTAGGGAAAGAAGTGTCAGAACAATTGACCGTTCCAATCATCGGTATCGGTGGTGGAAAGGATACAGATGGACAAGTTTTGGTGACACATGATATGCTAGGAATCACTAAAGATTTCCAACCACGATTTTTAAGAACTTATGCTGACCTATTTTCTGAAATGAAAAAAGCAACCCAACAATATATTGCTGATGTCAAGTCGAATGACTTTCCAAATGAAAAAGAGCAATATTAGCAATATTCGTAATTACACTTTCGTTTTTCTGGAAAACCTTATGAGATGAAGTATTTTTTGTCCTTACTACTGATCGTTCTGATCGTTGGAGGCTTTTTTGGGTATCAAAAATATAATGCAATTTTTTCCCCAAATGTTCCTTCTGAATTAGCGGATCCTTTTGTGTTGATTCCATCCAATTCTACTTATGAAGATGTGGTTGAGAATTTAGATTTCAATGGATTTATTTCAAACCGGTCTAGTTTTGAAGAAACTGCTAGTTTGATGTCTTATGACAAGGCTGTAATGAGACATGGTCGTTTCGAAATCAAACCTAATTGGAGTAGTCGTAAATTAATTCAACATCTTCGTTCAGGAAAACAAGCTACCGTGAAAGTAGTGTTGACAACTGAGCGTTTGCCACATGAAATTGCTGGTAAAGTCGCAAAATCTATCGTTGCAGATTCTGCTGCTTTGCTGAATTTATTTCAAGATGAAGTTTTTCTGAAAAAACATAATACGAACTTAGAAAATTTCACTACTTACATTATTCCAAATACTTATGACTTTTATTGGAACACGAGTCCAGAGAAATTCATGGAACGGATGTTTAAAGAACACGATAAATTTTGGTCCGCAAAAAATAGAAAAGAGAAAGCCAAAGCGTTGGGATTGACTCCCGAAGAAGTTTATACGCTCGCTTCAATTGTGGAAAGAGAAAGTAATTACAATCCCGAGAAACCAAGAATCGCTGGTGTTTATTTGAATCGTATCAAGAAAGGGATGTTATTGCAAGCCGATCCTACTGCTGTTTTTGCAACCAAAGATTTCGGTGCACGCCGTGTTTTAAATCGTCATACTCAATTTGATTCTCCTTACAACACTTATATGTATCCTGGTTTGCCTCCTGGTCCGATTTGTATGGCCTCGATTCCTAGTATTGATGCAGTATTGACTCCTGAAGATCATAAGTATATTTATTTTTGTGCAAAGCCGGATGAGACTGGACAACATGCTTTTGCAACTAGTCTTGCTGGTCATAATGCGAATGCTAAGAAGTTTCATCGATGGATGAATAAACGGGGAATTCGGAAGTAAATCACCTAGACCGCTATTGGCTCCAGCCAAAATACCTCACTTTAAACAAAGTGCACACGGATTCACCACATAAGAATCATAAGGAACAACCATACTTGCCAAAGAAATATAAGAAAGTCCACCCTTCTGTGCCTCTCCTACGCAACAACGATCAACTTAAGTGTCTTATGTGGTGAAAAACAAGTAGTGAAAAACAAAATCGTATCTTAGCAAAAACATACTACCACCTCCAATGAAAACGTGGTTACAAAACACACCACCAGAACAATTCTTCAAAATAACCGCAACCCTATTCGGCGTACTCTACCTATTTTTAGTGCCACCATTTCAAGTGCCAGATGAAGCGAATCATTTTTATCGTGCTTATCATATTGCGGATGGAAACTTGATGGGTGAAAAAATCGAGGATCAAAGATATGGCGGAGAACTTCCTAAAAATCTGGTGAGTTTGTATGAGCCTTTCAAAGACTTGAGATACAACTATGATGAGAAAGTTGAGTGGGACCACTTTAAAACAGCTTCTAAAATTCCGCTGCGGAAAGGAAGGACTGAATTTGTAGATTTTGCAAATGTGGCTTACTATTCTCCTACTGCTTATTTATTTCAAATTCCGAACTTGTGGATATATAAAGTATTGAATGTAAAACCATTGTTTTTATTTTACCTCACTCGACTGGCCAGTTTTTTTTATTGGGCTTTTGTGATTTATCATGCCATACAATTGATACCATTTTACAAATGGACTTTTTGTTTTATGGCACTCCTTCCCTCTTCGCTTTTTTTACATTCGGGAATCACAGCTGATAGTATAACCAATGCGAGTTGTTTTTATTTGATTGTTTTATTGATGCGATTGATATTTGATAAAAAGGCAGAGATTACTTTTCAACACTTGTTCATCATTATGGGACTTAGTTTGGTGATCACGATTAATAAAGTGGTTTATTTTCCAATTGCATTTTTGTTTTTGTTGATTCCGAAATGGAAATTTGCTTCCGCTCGTCAATACTTCAACCTCTCTTTGACGTTGATAGGGAGTATCTTGTTAATCTTGGGTACTTGGTTTTTGATCACGAAAGATTTGTTTATTCCATACCAGGAGTATCATCCAGATTATCGTGCGACACAGCAATTGAATGAAGGAGTTGATCCGATGGCACAATTGCAATTCATCTTGAGTAATCCGCTTGATTTTGTGGGTATCTGGTTTCGTTCTTTCTTTGAATACTTGCCTTCCAATTTGGCGCATTATGTCGGGAAGTTTGGTTGGGAAGCGAATTACTTACCTACTCCTTTGATTGGGTTGATTGGATTGGGGTTGATTGCTCATGCTTTGTTTGAAAAGAATCTTATTGATTTCGATCCTTGGAAACGAGTATTTTTTATAGCTACGGGAATGTTGTGTTTTATTTTATTTTCTGTAGTGATTTATATGCAATGGAGTCCTCCTGGCAATGAAGTGATTTTATCTTTTGGTGGTCGGTATATGATTGCTATTTTTCCGCTTTTCTTTTTGGGAGTTGGTGGGGTTTTTAGGAAATGGAGTGAGGATCGTATTTCGGAGCTATTGAGGATTGGGATGATGGGGTTGATTTGGGTTGGGTTGATTTTTGGGGTGTTTTGTGTGATTGGGCGGTATTTTGTTTAGCTCATATTTTTTGTACAGAAAACGCTGAAAGAAGGAACGTAACACATAGCTCTTGTTTCGTGAATTTTCTCAGCCAGAAAACACTGATGCCACAGAACAGCATGTAATGAGGTTCGCGCAGATACCGCTTATGATGTGTGAAGGATTAGGTTGCTTATGTTGGTTAAAAAACGTTTTACTGAGGATGATAAGCTTCACCCGATTGACGCAATTTTTCCAAATCCAATTCCAGCTTTTTAGTTTGTTTTTTGACGTACATTTCTGTTTGATCGGTATGATTTGGATGTTTTGGCTTCATACTGTTACCAAAAGCGTTGATGGTCTCCATACTTTCTAAACCATCTTTGCCGTACTTAGCATAGAATAAAAAACTATCTCCGGAATCAATTTTAAACATCCCTTTTTTATACGGGATAAAAGATGCGCTGGCCAACGTATTGACATTGCCATACATTGGTAATTCGACTTTATATTTCGATTTTCCTCTGACTGCTTTCTGTACTTTACCTAAATCAACTTCAAGACCGCCATGATGTTTTTTTAAGAACTTAGCAGCTTTCAACATTGCTTTTACAAATACTTCTTCCGGCACATCTTGCTCCATATTACCCATTTGTTTTCGAATGTATTTGCCTATATTCATAACCGTTACTGAAAATAAAGCGGCTTGTTTGTTCTCCACATCATAGGAACCATTCCACTTTTCAAAAATGGCTTTGTACTCAGCTAATTCAGGATACTTGGCGATGATTTTTGGTAAATCACCACAATTCATACAATTTCGGAATGATAGATTTTTCAGATCAATTGTTACATTTTCTCTAATCTTTCTGGCCTCCTCAAAACTGATTTTTTCTTTTTCTTGAATCAATCTTGCTGCCGTATTGGCCCTTAGGGTATTACTTGTTAGCAAATGAAAACTTTTTGGAAAATCTTCAGGCTTCAGATTTTCTTCAGGTGCTGTCATTTTAAAAACGGTGTTGTTGCAATTGTAAACATATCCACAAGCTGGATCGACGACTTGTGGATTGGAACTCACTGGATGGACTTTCTCCAAATTCCAATTGTTGCCAGAAGTATTACCTGGCAACACTTTTGTCCAATCAAAACTTTCATCTCTCATCGGATGAACAAATGCGCTTAGGTGAAAAATATGTTCGTCCTTATCGGCATAAGTGATGGTCTGACTTGGTACTCCCTGAAGGTTGATGGCTTCAAAAAATTCATTTATATTTTTTGCCTTTCCCATTTTATACCATTGTTCAGGTCCTTTTAGATTGTAAAAAGCATGACTTTTGTAGGAATAATATCCTTTTGTTTTTTTGAAAGTTGGACCATAAATACTTCGATAAAATTTTTGAGTGACGGGTATAATCGCAGGACCAATTTTGACTTTTAGTTTCACCTTTTCTTCTTCCAGCTCCAACCATTTTCCATCATAATTGTAGATATTTTTTTGGGTTGGATGCATTTCCAGTTTGTAGACATCAGAGCTATTTTGATAATTTGTAGTATGTGACCAACCCAGATTTCTGTTGGAACCTATAACCGGAGTAAGTCCACCCACAGAAAAGGTCGCCCCAAACATTTCATACCCTTCTTCAGAGTGAACACTGACCTCCCAAAAATTTCCCATCGTATTGACCGGTTGATGTGGATTGCCAACTAAATAGGTTTTTTCATCCGCCGTTTTTTTCGGACTATAAGCCATCGCATTGGAACCTCTATTCAGATTTTTATTTAATTCGTAGTCAAATTTTTTGGTCAATAATCTCCCCAATTCCATTCCAGAGTTGTGCATCAAGTGATATTGTAAGGTGTACATTCCAACAATCTGTTTCGGTGTTATGGGGAACAATTTTTTATGCTTCACTTCTTTTGGATGCAAAGCTGCATATCGGTTCACCCCTGCTGCATACGATTGGAGTAATGCTTCTATTTCAGGAGTGATGTCCATCTCATAACGTGATGCTACATATTCCTCTATCTCAAAAACCTGATACAACAAATCCAACAATGCACCTAATTTTCCAGTAATCCTTCCTGACAATCCTTTTGTTGCTGCAAAATTTTCCTGCATCACATTGAAGTTGTCTTCACATTGTGCCCACGCAATTCCATAAACAGCTTCTGCATCTGTTTTGGAGAATATATGTGGTATCCCATATTCTGAACGGACGATGTCGATGTTGTTGACGTTAATGTTTGGTTGGGCAGAAAGGGAGGAGGCTACCAAAAAAAATGATAAGATTTGGAGTAGTGATTTGAGCATTATATGAGACTTGTTGAGAATTGAAATAATTAGGTTTTCATAAATATCGTCAATCTTTGAGAACTTCGTTTGCTTTATTGGCATTATTCAAAATGTATCCGACTCCTATTCTAAACATACTTACAGCTGTTAAATCAAAATCAAATCCTCCTTGTCTTTGTTGGTTTTCTGTGAGATTTGGATTTTCAATTTCCGCAAAATTCACTCCTACATTTGCAGCAAGTAAATTTGTGTTCAGATCTAAATAAATTTTGTTCGTTAAATGAAATTCAAAATGAAATAATAAGGCCAACTCAACTCCTGATTTTGTATTTTTTTGAGGAAACGTATTAAAAGTCGCAACATTAATTTCTTCCCCTAAATAATACAATGATGTCGCCAATCCTCTTTGAATAAATATCCGATCAGATAGCGTCCAATATTTACCAATTTCGTATCTAATTTGAGCTTCCCAACTTTTGAAAGTGTCATCAGGTAAGCTTCTACTTTTTGCATTAAATTTAGCCTCAACTTCTTGAGTGATCCCATTTTTTAAAACTTTATAGGCTAATGACAATCCTCGAAATTCAGGATTTTTATTTTCAAAAAGTTGTGGAGTATGAGTGGACCGAAATAGGTTGGCGAATAATTTTACGCTTCGTTCTTGCGCCTCTATTTGTTGACAGCAGGTAAAAAAGAAAATGAATGTCATTAAGATGGGAAATATTCTGTAGCTCATGGGTAAATTTTTTAAAATATAAATATAGAAATTGTAAGCGTAATGTTGTGAATTTGATTAAAATTAAGTTTACGAATCCTTAAAGGCTAGGGCGTTTAAAATACTGAGTAAAAGGTGTTTAACTTGTTGAAATCTTTAAATGCAATTAGCGATTCCAGAGAGACATTTTTTCAGACCCTTTTATCATTCAATAGTCTGATTTTGCCCCTGTCTGTCCTGTGTTAGCTTAGTCCACATAGGCAGGCTCGCCGGGCGGCAATACTTTTTCCCAGATGAAAAAGTATTCAAAAAATCCTGGCTTTATTCAGTTTTTAACGCTCCAAAAGTTCTAAAATATTAAAATGAAAAAACTCGCTTAACAATACTTCTTCACACTTAATATTATTGCTATGCAAGCAGGCAAGCTTTTCCAAACACTGCGTTTAGCTCTTACAATTTTCATTTCTTAACGGATTTTAAAACTTTTTCCACTAAACTGAATAATGCCAAAAGTGAAATTCGACCTTCATTTTCTCATAAAAAATTGAGTTCTTCCAGTACAAATTAAACAACTAGTTATTGATCTAAATATTCAGAAATAATTAAATTTTGAGTCCAAAAACTTAAACAACTCTTTTAGGTCAAATTGAACACTCTATCCTCCAGAGGTTCCTCAAACTATCCATTGCTCAAACCCACTCCCACTCGCAAACTGCTCCATCAATTGCTTGGCCTCTAACACTGTTTGTTCTAATTTCTCTGAACTTCCAAAATCAAAAAACACCATCATAAAATGAGTAGTCGTATCTCTTGCCATTGTTCTTTTCGAATCAGAAGTTGGGCTTCCAAAAGCAGAAGTTTGATCTCTTAATACTGGTAAAAATTCGATATTCAAATCTCCACGACCGATTCCTTCGTATGGTTCGTTTTTTTCGCCAAGTCCTAAAGTGATTTCCCCATTGATATATGCGGTATCATAACCACCAATGGAAATTCCGGATTTGACAGAAACTAGATTTAGAAGATCGACGATGTTGTTGATTTTGTAGATACCTTTGCCTTTCACAATTCTTCTCAACAATGCTTCTGCGGATAGTCGATATCTCGCTGGATCTTTCCCAAAACTTTTATATGCTTTTCTGGCGTGCTGAATGGTTTCGATTTTAGCAATGTCTTCTGTCTTTAATTGCGCTTGAAGTTTTGCGATTGCTGGATCAATTACTTCCCATAATGCAGAAGTTTCCGAAGATACTTTTATTTGTCCTGCAAGACCTCCCAATCGAGTGGTTGGGTATTTTGATTTTATCGTCGGATTGATTTGTATCTTGAATTGCATGTGGAGTTATAATTTCACTTTTAGCGTACAATTTGTGTTGCCGATTTCAAAAGTACAATTTTCTAAAAACAATCTTGGGCAAAAAAAAAGCTTGATGTTTCCACCAAGCTTTTTTTAATTTTCTAATATTTTATCCAACAGGGTAGAAAAATTGTTCTGAGACAATCTTACCATCCTTGACTTTGAACATCGCAATTTCTTCATCATTTTTTCGCTCTTGTCCTTTGTAGGTAATATCCATTTTCAAAGCGCATGAAAAGTGATCACCTGCAACGACTGGACCTTCTACTTTTACTCCGTGAAATGCTTCAACCATTCCTTGCCAATGTTCTCCTTTCACTTTGATCGCTTCCATCCCTTCTACTTTTTGTGGAAAACCTTGTGCTCCTTCCATTTCGATGCTGACTGCATTGTCTGCGTACAAAGCTGCTTGGACTTCGTCCATTTTACCTGCATTACACATTTCTACGTACTTGTTGGCTACTTCTTGTGTTGTCATTTTTGAAAATTTTATTGGTGAAAAGATACTTAGCATAACAAAGATAATACAATATTTGCATAAAATTAATATAATACAAATTGAATCCTAAAATGGCGGTATTCAATAAGAAAAATTTATCGATATCAGCGTTGGAAATAAAGTCATGTACTTTTGCAATGCAAGCCAGCGCGGTAACTAAGGCTATGTCTGCGTTTTCCGTCTTGATCTC
>CALFWW010000280.1 GCA_937928575.1 uncultured Saprospiraceae bacterium
TCTTCGTTAGAAAGCCCTGTCTGCTTGGCGCAGTCAGGCAGGCTCGCCGTAACTAAGGCTATGTCTACGTTTTCTGCCTTGATCTCGAAAAATTTTCCTTCCAAATATATCCGCACTTTTAGACTACAATTTGTATAATACAATCTGTATAACAAGTCAGCTTTTTTTAGAACTATGCTTATATGCCCCAACAAAAAAACCGCCTCACTCTCACGAGCAAGACGGTCAATATCTTGTTAGAATAAATATCGTTGTGAACTAGACGGCAAAACTCTCACCACACCCACATTCTCTCGATGCATTCGGATTGTTGAAATAGAAACCTTTTCCATTCAATCCATCAGAAAATTCTAGAGTCGTATTGCAGAGATATAAAAAGCTCTTTAAGTCAGTTACTACTTTTGTGTCATTGTCTTCAAAGACTTGATCATTCTCTTGTGAGGTATTGTCAAAATCCATCTTGTAAGACAAACCCGAACAACCACCACTCGTTACAGAAACCCGCACGAAATAATCTTCGCCTAAACTTTGATTAGACTTGATCTCATTTATTCTAGACTTTGCTTTGTCAGATACAAATAACATTATTCGTACGTTTTTTTAGTGATGAGAAGATTCAGTAACGGTCACTTCAAGACCATTCTTCTCTTGATAATCTTTGATGGCACTTTTGATTGCATCTTCTGCTAATACAGAACAGTGAATCTTTACTGGCGGCAATGCCAACTCTTCAACAATTGCCATGTTGTCAATCGAACCTGCTTCATCAATTGATTTCCCTTTCAACCATTCCGTTGCTAAAGAAGAAGAAGCGATTGCAGACCCACAACCGAAAGTTTTGAATTTTGCATCCTTGATTGTTTTGGTTTCGTCATCCACTTCAATTTGAAGACGCATAACATCACCACATTCAGGTGCACCCACTAATCCTGTTCCAACGCTTTTAGAATCTTTGTCTAAAGTTCCAACGTTGCGAGGATTTTTAAAGTGGTCGAGTAATTTATCTGAATAAGCCATAACTATATTATTATTTTATTTTTGAATTTTATTTTCTTTTTATGTCATTGTCTGTTTTCCGTTCGACACATTGTGCCTTTCCGATGTCCGTTTGACCGTTGTTACGTATGCTCGCGTGAAAACGGTCAAACGGAAAACGACGGATATCGGCCCTAATGTTCCGACCACTCAATAGATTCCAAATCAACCCCGTCTTTATACATTTCCCAAATTGGACTCAAATCTCTCATGTGTTGGACTCCTTTTGAAACCATGTCTATCACCGCATCAATTTCTTCTTCCGTATTGAATCTTCCAAGACTGAATCGAAGTGATGAGTGAGCCAAGTCGTCTCCTAATCCTAACGCAACAAGTACATAAGATGGTTCCAAACTAGCCGAGGTACATGCAGATCCTGAAGAAAGAGCGATCGTTTGATTGAAGGTCATCATCAATCCTTCACCTTCCACATGCTTGAATGAAATATTTGCAACGTGTGGCATTCTATTCTCTCTATTTCCATTTGGATATACTTCCTCAACACTGTCCAAGAAAGCTTGTTCCAATTTATCTCTTAATTTACTTAAGCGTTCTGCATCTTGTGCCATTTCTTTTTTGGCAATCGCAGCGGCTTCACCAAATCCAACAATACCAGGTACATTCATGGTTCCAGAACGCATGCCACGCTCATGACCACCGCCATCCATTTGAGCAGTAACTTTTACTCTTGGATTTTTACGATTTACAAACAATGCTCCTACGCCCTTAGGTCCATACATCTTATGAGCTGTAAATGCCATGATGTGAATACCTAATTCTTTTGGCTTTACTGGAATTTTTCCAACTGCCTGAACTGCGTCACTAAAAAACAAGACACCATGCTTTTTGCATATCTCGCCAATTTCTTTCATAGGTTGAATAACTCCGGTTTCGTTATTCGCATACATGACAGAAACCAAAATCGTGTTGTCTTTGATTGCTTTTTCCAAAACTTCCAAATCAACAATCCCGTCATTTTTCACTGGAAGGTAAGTCACTTCACCACCCATTTTCTCAATCTTCTTACAACTATCCAAAACAGCTTTGTGCTCTGTTTCCAAAGTGATAATGTGATTTCCTTTTCTTTTATACATTTCAAATACTCCTTTCAAAGCAAGATTGTCTGCTTCCGTGGCACCTGAAGTGAAAATGATTTCTTTAGGATCCACCTCGATAAGATCAGCAATTTGACCACGTGCATAATCCACAGCTTCTTCAGCTTGCCATCCAAAAGGGTGATTTCTACTTGCTGCGTTTCCTGAGATTTCATGAAAATATGGCAACATTTTCTGTACTACTCTTGGATCACAAGGGGTTGTCGCGTTGTTATCCAAATAAATTTTCTTAGTCATGTAAGTATTTTATTCTTATTTGAAGTCCTTATTTAGACTTATTCTAAAGATAGTGATTTTCTAGTGCAAATATAACGCTTTTAGCCCTAAAAAGTTCATCAATTACACATAGGATAAAGCGGACCAAACATATGGTTTTCCTTATTTTTGTGTTCAGAATCAACCAATTACAAATTCATTTGATTCTAAAACATTGACAATGGCGAAAAAAGATCAATTATTTAAAGACTTTAAAGGAGTTTCTAAGAAAGACTGGTTGGCTAAAATTGAGGCTGATTTGAAAGGAAAAGGGTTGGATTCTTTGGATTGGGAAATAGAGGAAGGACTGAAAATGTCGCCGATTCAATTCAATAATGCTAGGCAAAATTATCCAGCAATTCTTAAAAATGGCCATAATGATTGGGCCATAGGAGAAGATCTAAAAGTTGGAACTGCAAAAAAGACCAACCAATTGTTGTTGAATAAATTAGAAAATGGCGTCAACGCACCTTGTCTTCAGTTATCGAAAATTCCAACGAAAACGGATTTGAAGAAGATACTTGAAAATGTAATGTTGGATTATATTTCAATTCACTTTGAGGCTAAGAAAAAAATCGATTGGTTGAAATTTGTGCAATTGTTTAATGAGGCAGCGTCTTCATTTTCCAAAAAACCAAAGTCGATTCAAGGCAGTATTAGTTTTGATCCATTTGAAAAATCGACAGAAAGTGATTTAAAAATGGCGAAGCAATTGTTGTTGTCAAAAAATCGTAAGTCGCTTCAATTTAAAGTTTTGACTTTGAGTGCAGTCTCAAAATTGGATGATGATAATGCTGTTGTCGCTGAAATTTCATCTTTATTATCAAAGGGAAGTGATTGTTTGTCTATATTTTCTAACAAGAAAAATGTAGAAAATATTTTAAATGGAATCCAATTTGAATTTGTGATTGGACTAAATTATCCAGTATCAATCGCCAAAATAAGAGCCTTCAAAAAATTGTGGGCAATGGTCTTGAAAGCTTATAAAGTAAAAAGTGTCGCTCCTTTTATAACGGCAAAATTACATCCTGCTACTCAAGATGTGAACCCAAATACCAATATGATCCGTTCAACTACCCAAGCAATGTCCGCAGTGATTGGAGGGGTGGATAGATTGACGATTCTTCCTTCCGATCAGGTGACGAAGAAACCGACTGATTTTGCATATAGAATTTCGAGAAATATTCACCATTTATTGAAAATGGAAAGTCATCTTCATTATGTAGAAGATCCGGCAGCAGGAAGTTATTATATAGAAGAACTGACTGATAAGATTGGCGAATTGGCGTGGACAAAATTTCAAGAGAAAGAAGCAAAAAACAATTAACTACGTTTTAAAGCCATAGACATAATCTTCTGTGTTTTCTGCGTCTTCTGCGCGAGAAAATCTAAGAAACAAGAGCTATGTGTTTCCTATGTTTCTGTATGATCTATGTGTTAAAATACGTGCTCTAAATGTTTAAATCGTGTGAAAATGAGCAAGAAAGTGGAAGGTAGAAAGTAAAGAGTCCATTCATTACTGTTTAACAAAATTTAATTAAGTTATCTACCGACCACTCTTCACTCATTTGGCATAAGGGTTATACTTATTCTAAGAGCGCGTTATCTCAAAGTACAAGTAAAGTCACAGAACTAAAAGCGTCCAAATGGGGTCGTCACCTCATTTAAGATAGTTTAACTTACTTTGCATATCTTAACAAAAGATGTTTTAACTCGTAAGAAACTTATAACACTGACAACCAATTCATTATATTCCTTAACATTTGTACCAATTGTATTGTTAAAAATTTTAATTTTGCACAAGAATGAGTTCTGACAAAAACAAGAAGCCTAAATCGAATGATGGAAGTTTGAAGAACACAAAAACAGTCGCAAAGCTCATTCAGAAAAGAAAAACAATAAACCCCAATCAGCTTTTCGACCAACTCGTAAAAGGAGATCGAATCGCACTTGCCAAAGCCATTACTGTTATTGAGAGCGCTCGATTGGAAGATCAAGCGATTGCCCAAAATCTCATTTCCAAAAGCCTAAAGAAAACAATCAAGTCTTTCCGAATCGGAATTACGGGGCCTCCTGGTGTGGGGAAAAGTACTTTCATTGAAGCGATCGGAAAGCATATCCTAAAAGATCGAAAAAAATTAGCGGTACTGACAATTGATCCATCAAGTCAGGTCAGTAAAGGAAGTGTTTTAGGAGATAAAACTCGAATGCAAGATTTGTCTGCTAATAAAAAAGTTTTTATCCGACCATCTGCCGCAGGAGAGACACTTGGTGGTGTTGCCCGAAAAACGAGAGAAACGATTACACTTTGTGAAGCAGCAGGGTATGATACAATCATTATTGAAACGGTTGGAGTAGGGCAGTCTGAAATTGCAGTACACTCGATGGTAGATGCATTTTGTTTGTTATTAATGCCAGGTGGAGGAGACGAGCTGCAAGGAATCAAAAGAGGAGTGGTGGAAATGGCCGATTTGATAGCCATTAATAAAGCGGATGAAGATAGAATGGAAATGGCGAAAAAATCACGTGCTGCTTTCAAAAACGCCATTCACTTATATCCACCCAATGAGAATGGATGGGATACCAAAGTGTTAACATGTTCTGGCCTAAACAACAAAGGAATTGACGAATTCTGGAAAGAGCTCCAAAGTTACTATACACATAATATCAAAACAAGTTACTTAAAAAAACGACGAACGAGTCAAAGTAAGTTTTGGTTGCATGAAACTATTATAAATCACCTCAAAAATTCGTTTTACCAAAATCCACAGGTAGCAAAAGTGTTAGCTGATATAGAAAACAATGTTATTGAAGGGAAAATTTCACCTTTTCAAGCGGCAGAAAAACTTTTTGATTCAATTCGTGAGGAATGAAGTGGATATATTAAAAATTTTTGTAATGTTTTGAAACTTCGACCTTCATTTTCTGTAAACTATTATGACTAAATAAAGGTCTCATGAAACGAATACTATTTATCCCACTAATCGCGCTATTTGTAATTTCCACTTCTTATGGAACTGAATTTCCAATTCATAAATATGAAAAATGGATCGCAAAAGGCAAATACGTAAAAGCTCAAAAGAAAATTGAAGAGTTACTAATAATCGAACCAGAAGTGTATAGTGCAGAATATGCAAGGCTGTGGTTGTACCGAGGTAACTGTTATAGCTTGAGCTATTTTGAAGATGTACACGATATTACCACTTTCGATGACAAATCTTATCTATTAATAAATCGATACATTGAAGAAGCACTTTTCTCTTTCAAAAAATCGTACAAATTTGGTGATGCTCAAATAAGACAAAAAGTGGTTGCACAAATGACACAGTTGCAACGATTTTTCAAAACGGTTGCCAATAGATATCAACGATTAGGTAATTACAATCGATTTTATATCAATGCAAGAAGAGCTCGTACTTGTAACCTATTTTTAGCTAACAAAGCAAATACTTCCAAAACTGATGCTTCGCTTTCTTTGATGTTGGCAGATGCGGCAGAATTGGCTGGTTATCAGGATGAAGCGATATTTTTAAGGAATGAGTTGATCCTATCTGGTATTGGAGATGCCGAATTATTTTCTAAAACGGTCAAATTATATTTGGAAAGAAATGATGAAGTACGTGCCTTAGGAGCTTTGGATATCGGTATGAAAATGCATCCAAAATCTGAAGAGATTTTTCAGCAAAAATTGGAGCTCTTGAAAAAATTAAATATGGAAAAGGAAGCGGTTTCTTTTTTAAAGTCTAATATCAAGAAATTTCCAGGATATAAAGGAGAGTTGAGTTATTTGAAAGGGATGGAAATGGAAAAAAAGTATCTCTTGGATTTTGATTCTGAAGATTTGTTTTCGAGTATAGAAAAGAGCTATCGCAAAGCAGTCAAAATTAATCCTGAAAACGAAGACTACATTGAAGCACTTGCAAACTTATATTATAAAAAGGCACTTCGAATTAAATCAGAAACTGTAGATAATAAGGAGAGCGAAAAGGAATATGTCATGCTTCTCGGCAAGGCAAGAAAAACGATTTCCACAGCACTGAAGCTTGGTCAAGGAGATAAAAAATCTTTGGCAAATGCGCTGAATTTTGTCAATAGCGAAAATGCCTCAATGCTTGAATAAATAAATAAAAGAGACGCGATATCATCGCGTCTCTTTTATTTATCTCTCTGATGGGCAAATCATACTTATTGGATTTTTATGGAAAGATTAATGAAATAAATGTATTAATTTTACGCTTCCAACCTGAAGACAATTTACTCATAATATATTCTATAGAGTAAGCCTTGTTTTAAATTTTCTTGTTTATAAAATTCACTTTAAAATGCATAAAATAGCTATCGTTGGCGCGGGTGGAATTGGTCGCGCAGTTGGATTAATTTTAGCTGAAAATCCAAATTTTAATTGTCAATTATTTTTAGGCGATGTTCATATGGATACTGCTAATGATGCAGTGGAATGGATTCATGAAGGTTTGCAAAAAACCGGAGTAGCAAGTGCTTTTGCAATGCCATATGAGGGGATCAATCCTGAAATGGAATCCGTCATGGAGCAGTGTGATATCGTACTCGATTGTCTGCCAGGAAGTCAAGCACCTCGTATCGCCAAGATTTGTTTGGAGTATGATATGCATTATGCAAATTTGACAGAATATGTCAACGAAACCAATCAAGTAATCGAAATTGCCAAGAAATCAAAGAAAGGTTTTGTATTGCAAACCGGATTGGCACCAGGCTTTATTAATGTCTTGGGCATGAAATTGTTTAATGATTTCACCAGCCAATATAAAGTAGATAAGATTGATAAAATGTCAATGAAAGTGGGTGCTTTAACAAAAAATGCACGTGCTCCTCATTTTTACGGATTCACATGGAGTCCTGTCGGTGTTGCTACTGAATATTTAAAAGATTGTGTAGCTGTCAGAAATGGAAAAATAGTTTTGTTACCAGCATTATCTGAAAGAGAAACGTTATTGATCGACGGCATGCCTTATGAAGACAATTTGACCTCAGGTGGTGCCGCTGATTTGCCAGATGCATTGGCAGGAAAAGTTACGGACTTAGATTACAAAACACTTCGTTACCCAGGACATTATCAGTGGGTACAAGATGAATTAAAGAAAATCCCAGAAGGACCAGATAGAATTAAAAATTTCCAAACCATGATGCAAGAGGTGATTCCATCTGTCGAAGATGATATCGTTATCGTATACGCATCTGTGCAAGGAAAAGACCACAAAGGAGTACTTCGTGCTATGGAAGGAAGTTATCACATCAGACCTACTAAGGTGGGTACTCAAATACTACGAGCAATTCAAACTACTACTGCTGCTCCTTTAGCAGAATCCGCAAGGATGTTGTTGGAAGGAAATATGCAAGGGCCTATTTTTCAATCAATGTTAGACCCCATCTCATTTATGAATGGACCTTTTGTGTCTGCTATTTATGGGAAGACCGCTTCTGTTGGCGAGCCTGTAAATGCTTAGCTGATAATTAAAAATTTGAAATATTGACGACCAATGCGTATGCACACGTGCTTTTGCGTATTGGTCGTCGATATTTAATTTTAGTTATTTAGAGCAGTGCAAGTCCTGTTAGGTTTAGCGCTTGCTTTGTGCCTTTGCTGAAACCTAACAGGGTCTGGTCTGCGTCCGTGCTTGACAGGTTAAGCGATCTCACGTCCCTCACACGTATCTAGATCCATTTAAAATTTTACATTTTCAATTTCTAATTCTCTCTCTCATTTTCAATTATTTTCTCCAAGTCTTGTTTCCCAATAACTGCCATAATTTCTACAATTCCATCATTCAATCTAAAATAAATGGTATCGGATCCACAAAGACATTTTCGATATCCTTTTCGTATATGATCGACTGATTCAAAAGAGAATGGATTTTTAGAAATCAAATCAAAATAATCAAAGAAAGAATTAAAATATTTATCTGCTTGCCTGATTCCAAATCGTTCAACCCCAAAAAGATGAATTCTAATCAAGTCTTCTTTTGCAGCTTCACTCAACTTGTATTTAGCCATTCAATCTCGATTTGGATTCTTTAAGGATTTCTTTTTGACTGAGTTTAGTAAATCCATTTTGTTCAGCACGTTCTAATTTTCTATTCAACCAATCTATCTGAACTTGTTGTTTCCTCGCTTGTCTGATGATGTCATTAACCAATTCACTTTTGCTTGAATACTCCTCACTATTTACCATTTCTTTTAACCATTCGTCATTTGGTTTCGTAAATGAAATACTTTGTCTACGCATAGGATTATTTTTTAGTTGGTGTAAATATACATCATATTTGAACCATTTGCAAGATGAATGAGGTAATTAAAAATTGTAAAATATGATAGGGATGCGGGCTCACGTGCTCCGCGTACTTAGATCTATTTTTAATTTTTAATTGCTTTTCACATTTTCAATTTTTAATTCCTCAATACAACCCTTTCCAATCAAAATCCATCTTCTAATAAAAAGAAATGAGATTCTCTATTCTCTTCACATTGTTATTGTTGTTAAAGCTGCCAACGAACTTATTTAGTCAAGTTGCGGAAAGCTATATAACAGAATATATACAAAACACCATTTTTACGGAGCAATATGAAGAGTTAGAAAAGTTTGCTGAGCTAGAATGGTATGAAAAAAATTATGATCTTGAAAATAGTAGGCACATTCATAACTTGTCCATACTGACTATTGCAATGGACACGATTCAATATCCTTCCAATTCTAACGAGAAAAAAATTTATGTAAAAGCAGTAATTTCAAGTGAATACGAACACAATATTATAGATGGGGTAGAGATTCGACAATTACTAAAACCAGGTTATGTGACACGATGGTTGGAGTTAGGTTGTCATTGGGGAGGCTATGTGAATTGGGACAAAGAATTGATTATGGAGGTCCAGCAAAAGTTGAAAAATGAAAAGTGGTATTCTGGTTCCATTAGTGGTGAACTCAATAAACAAACTTTTCTTGCATTTAGATTTTATAATGCATTAAGATTAAACCACAAGTCGCAAAATCAATATGACCTAATTTACCCAAATGAAATGGTGGATAGATCTTCTATATACAATTTTCTTAGGCTCAATAAACATGCACCAGCTTTTCCATCCTATATTTTGGATTTAAAAAAAGCATTGTTAGAAAAAGGATATGACCCAGGCGAGCTAAATAATATATTGGATGATAAAACGAAAGCGGCTTTGATTAAATTTCAAAATGATCAAGGACTACCATCTGGAGCTTTGAATATTAGTACCTTGAGGAGATTGGGAGTTAAAGGATTTTAGAATTAAAAATGAAGGTTAATTTTACATTTGGTTGTTTAGAGTAGTGCAAGACCTGTTAGGTTTAGCTTTGCTTTGTGCTCTTGCTGAAACTAACAGGTCTATGTTTGTTCTTGACAGGTTAAGCGATCTCACGCCCTCCACACGACCTAGATCTATTTTCAATTTTACATTTGGTTGTTTAGAGTAGTGCAAGACCTGTTAGGTTTAGAATTGCTTTGTGCTCCCGCTCAAACCTAACAGGTCTGCGGGATGCCCCTCTTTCACGTCCCCAACACGTCCTCCTCGCGTCCCTAGATCTATTTTTAATTTTACATTTTCAATTTTTTCTATTACATTTTTAATTTTTAATTCCTCGTAAGCAACCTTTTCACCCAATTATCCATCTTAAACAAAAATGAAATTCTACATCCTATCAATATTTCTGTTTTTACTTAAGTGTCCAGTAATTCTATTTGGTCAAATTTCTGATTCAATAGATATAACATCATACATACAAAACGCAATTTTTACAGAACAATACGATCAACTTCAAGAATTTTCAACACCGGATTGGTATGAAGCCAATTATGAACTTGAAAAAAGTCGGGACATTCATACCTTTTCTATGTTGTCAAATGTGTTGGACACGATTCAATTTCCAGAAAACCCACATCCTAAAAGGTTTTATCAGCGATATGTAATTCCAAGTGAATATGAAACCTATCAAGAAAATGGCAAAAGAACATTGCGGCGTATAAGAATAGGAAGAGTTACTAGATGGAACGAATGGATATGTGCTGGAGAAAATAGTGTGTTTTGGGATCAACAATTGATAAAAGAAATTCAGCAAAAATTGAAAGAAAATAAGTGGTACAACGGAATGGTCGATGGCGTATTAAATAAACAAACAATTTTGGGATTTCATTTCTACCTTGCTTTAAAATTAAATTTCAAAGATTCAATGGGTTGTACCATTACCTATCCTAATGAAAGAGTACATAAGTCTTTAATGTATAAATTTCTTGGTCATAAAAAATATGCACCTTGGGAAGGGGTTACTTATTTGACTCAAAAAGCATTGTTAGAAAAAGGATATTACAAAGGTGAATTGAATAATATTTTTGATCAAAAAACTAAAGATGCATTGACTAAATTTCAAAGAGATCATGACTTGAAAGTAGGTGCGCTAGATTCGAAAACAATAGAGAAATTGGGTGTTTGGTAGGGAACTAAATTAAGCACAAAACCGAAAGATGTCCAACTATAAAACCGCAAAAGTGGAGTATGTATGTATGTACCAATCGGACTAGAATCTCCTTTCTTTTTTATAAGTGTAAGACCTGTTAGGCCTGTTAGGTTTAGCTTTGCTTTGTGCCCAACTCAAAACCTAACAGGCCTAACAGGTAGGCTGTTCAAATAAAACCTTAAAAAATATCGAACTTTTAGGCATATTGGAGTTCCAAAAACTAACCAACTATGCGAAAAAAGACCAGCCTAAAAACTAAGGAGAAAAAATGGAAAAATAAGGCGTTGACTTATAGTAAAGAAAAAGAGAAGCTTCGGATTAAAGTCAGAAACTTAGAGAGAAGCAAGTCAACCTGGAAAGAAAAATCTATAGAACTTAGGCATAAATTAAATGAACAAAAACGTCTAATCAAAAAGTTAAGCAAGAAAAATGGGTTACACGTTGAAAACAAAGGGAAGAAAATAAAACATCATAAATACGATACTTTTGAGATTGGATTATGCTTACATCTTCGTCAGTTTTCCAATATTTCTTATCGCTCATGTGTCCAAGTTATTAAGGTGTTAAGTGTAGTGTTAGAACTTCAACTATTTCGACCAAGTATAAACAGTATTCGAAATTGGGAAATGAAAATGGGCTACAATCAGCTTCAACAAAAAGGAAAACCATCGGAAGAATGGGCAATAATTTTGGATGAAAGCATAATGGTGGGACAGCAGGTAATATTATTGTTATTAGGAGTTAATTTATCAACATACAAGTTCGGATCTGCACTAAATTTTGAAGATGTAAAAGTATTAGGATTACGCATTGGAAAAAGTTGTAAAGGAGTAGACGTATCACGAGCAATTGAAGACTTAAAGAACCGAGATTTCAATATCAAATATGCTGTATGTGATAATGGTAATAACTTGTCTAAAGGACTGATATTGAGCAATATAGAAAAAGTAGAAGATTGCACACACGCGCTTGGGTTGCTATTACAAAAGCGATATGAAGACGATGAAAGATTTATTGCTTTTTCAAAAGCAAGCATATTGTTTAAACGTCAAATAGTTTTGAGCAAATATTCTGCATTTATCCCGCCAGTTCAAAGATCCAAATCCCGTTTTCTTAACTTGACTGAATTAAGTAAATGGAGTCAGAAACTATTAAAATTGAGTAAACATTACTCAAAGACAACTAAGAATCGAGAGGAATATGAAAAAATATGTTGGATAGAAGAACACGAGGTGATTATAAAAGATGTTGTTAATTACCAGAAGATAGTAAACGAAATTCTGAAAATTTTGAAACGCAAGGGATTAAATGCTGTAAGCAAAAAACAATGTGAAGACGTGTTGAGGTGGAAAAGAGTGGATTCAGAATTTAAAAAAAATATTAAAGCATATCTAGATAGAAATTTAAAAAAAACGAATAAAAAATTAAAAACAGTTATCTGTTGTTCAGATATCATAGAATCTAAGTTTGGGTGTTTCAAAAACAAAATGAGTTCAAATAAGAATGTAGGTTTTACCGCCGGAAGTTTGGGGATAGCAACACCTCATTTAATAAGTAGTGATGATGAAATTAAATCGAATTTAGAGAACGTAAAGCTTGAGGAAATTAGGAAATGGGAAGAAGAAAATCTAGATGAATCAATTTTAAAAAAGAAAAAAAGGCTGTTCAAAAGTGCGGCATAATTTTGACACATAGGTTGTGTGTGAAAATCAAAATTTTGAACAGCCTAGCTAACAGGTCTGCGGGATGCCCTCTTTCACGTCCCCAACACGTCCTCCTTGCGTCCCTAGATCTATTTTTAATTTTACATTTTTAATTTTTAATTTGTTTTCTCGCATTTTCAATTTTTAATT
>CALFWW010000281.1 GCA_937928575.1 uncultured Saprospiraceae bacterium
AATGAAAGTTTCTGCTCCATTCGAAGTTGTTTGATCTTAAGACCAAAAATTATCTTGTTATTGAGTGTTTTACCATTCATAAGAGTCCCTAAAAATACTAATTTTACAATCCATCAAAACAGAATATGGATTTACTTCAGAATTATATTCAAAGGAAAGCGGAATTTGCTGAAACAGCGGAAACACTAGGTGCTAAATACAATCGTTTTTCAATTATTCGACTCCTCTTTTTTGTGTTGGCCATTGGACTATTAATCCTGTTGTACTCACTGAATATTTGGTTAGGGTTGGTGAGTACTGTTATTTTGCTAGTCTTATTTGCAAGATTCGTTTTTTGGCACCAAGGATTTCAAAGAGAACAAAAACATCATTCTCATCTTTCTCAAATCAATAAAAATGAGGAAGGCGCCATGAATGATGATCACAGCAATTTTGATGGAGGCAATGAGTTTATTAGCGCGGATCATCCTTACGCCTATGACTTAGATATCTTTGGAGAACATTCTATTTTCCAACTTTGCAATCGTACTGTTACATTTATTGGAAAAGAAAAATTAGCCAATATCCTCGGTATTACTGCCAACAAAAAAACAATTCTTGAAAGACAAGAAGCGATTGCAGAATTGGCCGAAAAAATTGATTGGCGTCAAAATTTTCAAGCCTACGGAGCAGAAATCGAGGACAACCCTGCTCATCTTCGCATTTTAAAAACTTGGTTACAGGATGAACCCTTTATTTTAAAAAACAAACTGATTACAGCACTACGTTTTGTAGTTCCTTTTTTATCGATTACTGGATTGATGCTCTTCTTTTTTCAACCTTGGTATATTGCCATCTTGTTTTTATTGCCTGCTTTATGGGCCATGAGAACCACTGTTGAGAAAATTAATGACACCCATCAAAGGACCACTCATACTGGAAAAATCTTGGCCAATTATGCCAGACTTCTAGGACATATTGAAAAAGAGGAGTTCAACTCTGCTCTTCTAAAATTCTGGAAAAGTGAATTAACGGTCAACGAAAATGTGCCATCCAAAAAAATAAAAAGACTATCTTATATTATCAGTCAATTGAATGTTAGATACAATGCATTTGCCATCATTCTAAACCTGATTGGACTTTGGGATATACATTGGGTTGCGAGTTTGGAAAAGTGGAAAGCAAAACATAAAGACGAATTACCTAAGTGGTTTGATGTTTTAAAGAATTTTGACGCACTAATCAGTCTAAGCACTTTAGCTTACAATCACCCAGCATGGACTTTCCCTACCATCACTAAAAACGCTTATTTAAAAGGTATTGAATTAGGACATCCTTTGATTCCTCGTCAGCAAATGGTTCCGAATGATTTGGAAATGGAGACGACGGGTCATATCAAATTAGTTACTGGCTCTAATATGGCCGGCAAAAGTACCTTCTTGAGAACCGTTGCACTTAACATTGTATTGGCGCAAACAGGATCCAAGGTGTGCGCCAAAGAGTTGAGTCTCCCTCATTTGGCTGTTTACACGAGCATGCGTACGACAGATGCCTTACATGAAAGTACTTCTTCTTTTTATGCTGAATTGAAAAGACTAAAAATAATATTGGATGCGGTTGATCGTAAAGAACAAGTGTACTTCTTGTTGGATGAAATATTAAAAGGAACCAATTCGAAAGATAGACACACTGGCTCAAAAGCTTTGATCGAACAATTAATTAAAAGTGGTGGCGCTGGTATCATTGCAACCCATGATTTGGAATTGGGATCATTGGAAGCAAAATATGATGGTGATTTGGAAAATCTGTGTATGGAAGTCGAAGTGACAGATGGGGAATTGGATTTTGATTATAAATTAAAAAAAGGAGTTTCTAAGAGTTTTAATGCGACGACATTAATGCGGAACATGGGTATTCGTATCGAGTGATTGGCTCCCGTTCAAGAGCTCACCTAGCCATGCGAATAGCAAGCTCTTGAATGGGTTGCGCAAAGCAAGCTCTTGAACGGGTTGCGCGAGGGTGCGAAAGAAAAATTCCAATTAAAACTAAATGCAACATGAAAACACCTATTCCCCTACTCCTAATTGGTGCAACACTTTTCGCCTGCTCTCAACCGACAACTAAAGAAAAAACACAAAACTTAGGATCTAAACCAGCACTAGTCGACAATCGATACAACGTAGCATTCCTGATCATGGACGGAGTTTATAATACAGAATTGACCGCACCATTTGATATTTTCCAACATACTATTTTCAGAGAAGGAATCAAAGCAATGAATGTATTTACAGTCGCCAACACCAATGATGTGATCACGTCATTTGAAGGGATGCGGATTATTCCTGACTATAATTATCTAACAGATCAATTACCTAAAATCGATATTCTCGTCGTTCCAAGTGCTGAGCATCATTTAGATACCGATTTGGAGGATACCAAGATGTTGGATTTTGTAAGAAAAGTAGACAAAGAGGCGATGTACATGACTTCTCATTGTGATGGTGCATTTGTTTTAGCAAAAGCGGGTGTGTTGGATGGACACGAATCCACTACATTTCCAAGTGATATTGGCAAGATGCGAAAAATGTTTCCAAAATTGACGATACACGAAAATGTATTGTTTGTTCATGACGGAAAATATATCACCTCAGCTGGTGGAGCAAAATCTTTTGAGGCTTCTCTTTATCTCACTGAAGTGATGTATGGAAAAGAAGTAGCAAAAAAATTGGCTGGTGGATTGGTGATAGATTGGGATTTGAAAACGGTGCCTCATTTGGTGGTGGAGTAGTTCAAAATTTAACAAGTTATAACTTTACAAACTTTTTACTGCCAATAGTTTTTCCTTTCCTATCTTTCAAAGTTGCTAGATAAATGCCAGGAGTTAAGTCTTGAATATCAATTTGCGTTCTATGCTGCTGAATAATTTCAGAACTTACGATCGCTCCGTTTATCACGCGTATTTCTAATAGATTGATATCCGTACTGGATTGAGAATCAATATTAAGATAATCAACCGCAGGATTGGGAAATATAGTTAATTGGGATGATTCGATTGGAACAGATGTATTCAACACTACATTTCCGTCACTATCTACCTTTAATAAAAAAATAGATAGTACGTCTGGGGTTTCATTAAAATTATGAATATTTCCATACATCAAACATCCATTATCGGATGTAGCGATTAAACCCGACATTCTTTCGAAATTATCTTCAGGATAGTATTGACGTTCCCAAAGTTTATTTAGGTTATTATCATACTTAACCAACCCAATTGAGTTATTATAAGTTGAATATAATGAATATCCATCATTTATATTTCCTGCACAATAAATTTCGTTCAAATAATTTATGTCAATACATTGTTTAAAAGCTGGTGCATCAACAGTATCTCCTATTCCACCAAAAGTTTGTAAAGTGATTTCGTCATACTGAAAATTTGATATGCCGATACCAATATCTTGCTCAAGATTAGGCCAAACAAGATACTCCCCAGCAAGAAGAAAAGTTGAATCTGTATGCTTCATCATATACCCTTGCGGTCGTAGACTAAATGGAGCTGAATGATGGCTAAGTATGTTTAAATCAAAATCAGCTTCCCAAATTCTAAAACCTTTTATTAATAGTCTTTCTTCGTTTTTAACAATTAGACTACTAAAAGCATCATTAAGGGGAAAATCTTGTTGAAATAGCAACATATCTCCCTCGATTGTCAATTTAATGATATACGGGTAGTACACAGTCGCTTCAGGTCTCAAAGTCCCTACCAAATACAGCTCATTCTGTATAGTTTCTGCATTAATAGATATCATTGGGATTTCACCTACGTAATGAAGTTTTTCTTCAATTACACTTAAATCAAAATCCATCTTTATGTACCATAGAAAATTGGAATCCTGCTCCACTGTACTAGATGTACCTAATCCAATATAGTAGCCAGGTTGCTTTACAATTGTAAGTAGCTTCCTTTCGTAATCTTCATGTTCTAGGGTTATTTGATTGACCAGTTCTCCTTCTTCATCAATTTCCCAAACCTTTGAATTTTGTAATGAATTTTGATCTGTAAAAGTAAACGTTGTGAAAATAAAATGCTCATCATCACTTTCGATAACTTTTCCTACACGTTGTGTTTGCTCGCCAGTGTCCATGAAATCAAAACCTATATTTTGAGCATGAAGTTGCATTATTAATAATGAAAAGAAAACGTATATCGAAAGTGACTTGAGCATATTATTTATATATTAACAAAATAACAAAAAAATTATACTTAAAAGTGCAAACAACTCTAACAACACGAACATTGAAACCCACCATTGGGATCAGGGGGGCAAGGATTTGGGCAGTCACATTGTATTAAAGTACCCCAATTAATTCCAGCATGAAACCAATAATCTTCTTTACCGTCTCCATCAACATCGAATATATTAACATTTACTACGACCCAAAAAATCGGTTCTACGTTAGGCCCAGCAGCATCTATTTGCTCACCAATTTCTTCAATAATTTCTAATAATTCACAGAGATAGAAATCCATGTCTTCATCAGATAAACACGGAATATTTTCAATTTCATCTCCAATTGCAAATTTTTGGTACATTCTATAATCCCTATAATCATCACCAGGTTGATCGTCATTTGGATTAAGAAAATCTATATCAATATAAGATGGAAATTGAGTGAAAATATGATCAATAAGAATTCCATCCGTAATTGCTAGACTCATATCAAGTACATTATTAAAGGGTAGCTGAGCACGAAGAATTTGATTTATTTTCTGCTCAAGCACATCAGAAGCATCTGCTAATCCATCATACATTGGGTCAAGGCAATTACCCTTTTGTTGACAGCAATACCATGAATCTCCTTGCTCAAAAGAGTCAACACAATCATATTGAGGTCCAGTAATAATATTAGAAGCATCAAGGTCTTTACCAATTGAGGTTTTAACTTGAAATTTTGCTTCTGTAGAATTTGATTCAGTCATTTTTAAATCAACAAACAAAACTTGCTTACTATCACCTTCAATTGAATCGTAATGTTGATTTAAATTATCAACTGTAGCTTCAAATGCACTTAAAATAGCTTGATTATTTACCAACCCATCGTTAGTGGAAACTGTTACTTCAAATCTTTCTTCATCAATCAAAGAGAAGGGTGCATCAATTCTTCCATATACAGTGTTTACAGTTGCTTCTATATTCCAAGAGAGTTCCTCTAATGTCATATCCTCATCTCTTAAGGAAATTATTTCTCCTTTTTTAAGAAGTTCGATTCTATTTTTAAATGCATTTATTTGACTTTTTATTTCTGTTACACTTAAATCTGAATTAAAACTAGTACTTAGGGGAGTTTGAATTGTTTGTTCGGAATTAGAAGAATTTTTTAAATCCTCTTTGCCACATGACAAAATCAAAACGATGATTGACATACAATAAATTAAATAAATTGGTCTCATATTAAAATTTTATATTAAAATAAATTATTTCCACCATAGTTTTATAGTAAAGTATTTACATACTTTCATTCAATAAATCAGCCATATTGGAACACCCCAACATCTTCGATGTATATTATTGTATATTAGAATTTCTATCGAAATGACTCGGCAAAAAGATTAGTTTATGCCATTTTATGATGAGGGGTTTCAACAATGTAATTGTAAAAAAAAAAACGAGAATCCAAAGAATTTTGGAAGAAATGTAATTTTTTTTGTTGGAAATTTATTTTTGGAAGTATTTTGTTTTTGCTGAATTGATTCCAAACAATGTATGAAACAGATATAGATTAATCTCCTCTAAAGGAACTATTTTTTAAAATTTTGAAGCTTCAACCTCTATATTCCTACACCTTCAACCGAAAACCAACTCCATGAATATTCTCAATTTTCACAGAATCATCCGCTTTCAAATATTTTCGGAGACGGGAAATAAAAACATCTAAACTTCTACCTAGGAAATAATCATCTTCTCCCCAAATGGATTTCAGGATAGCCGATCTTTTGATCACCGCATTTTTGTTCTCAATTAAATACTTGAGCAAGTCTGCTTCTTTTTGTGTGAGGGATTTGGTGGTTCCATTTTGATTAAGGGCAAGATTGGGATAATCCAATTGAAACATTCCGACGTCATAGCTTGCTTTTTCTTGTGGAACATTAATTTTGCTTCGCTTAAGGAAAACTTCGATTTTGAGAATTAATTCTTCAATACTGAAAGGCTTAGTGATATAATCATCTCCTCCCAATTTTAATCCATGAATCTTATCTTCTTTTAATGACTTTGCGGTCAGAAATATAATCGGAACTTCATTGTTATTTTTTCGAATTTCTTCTGCGATTGTGAAACCATCAATTTCAGGTAACATAACATCCAGAATACAAAGATCAAATTCTTTTTCTTTGATGACTTCCAATGCAGTTTGGCCATTGTCACAATGCGTAATCTGATAACCTTGTAATTCTAAATTGTCACGAGTCACAAAACTTAAACTCTCATCATCTTCAACGTATAATAAATGTGCTTTCATTGTTTTATAGGTATAGTATTCATTCCAATTTTTATCGTCGTACCGACTTCTGGAGAACTGATTAAATTTAATTTCCATCCATGTGCATCACAGATGTTTTTAATGTAAAAAAGGCCCAATCCGAATCCTTTTACATTGTGCACGTTACCTGTTGGCACTCTGTAAAATTTATCGAAGATTTTAGCCTGATGTTCTTCAGCAATGCCGATGCCTTTATCAGCGATACTAAATTCTATTCTCCCGTCTTTGTCAATAGTCGTTAAAGTTATCTCCGGTAACTTTTTACAATACTTCACAGCATTGTCAATTAAGTTATCTAAGATGTTGGTAAGGTGTAGCCTGTCAGCTTTAATTATTGGGTGTGATGAGGTAAAGTTAGTAAATAATTCTCCATTTTTCTCCTTAATTTGTAACAAATTATTTTCAACCGTATTCTGTAAAATATCATGAATATTCACCTCTTCTAAATTCAGTTCTAGGTGATCTTTTTCCACTTTTGCTAAGTTCAAGACTTTTTCTACTTGTCGATTAAGTCGTGCATTCTGTTCTTTTATTATGGTGGCATAATGATACAATCGTTTGTCCTTTTTTATTTCCTCATTATTTAGAAAAACATCCGACGAAATCTTTATGGTCGAAATCGGTGTTTTAAACTCATGTGTCATGTTATTAATGAAATCTTTCTGCATCTCGGAAAGACGTTGTTGTCTTAAAATGACAAATAAGGAATAACCAAAAAAGAAAATGGTAATCAGAAGAATTGCAGAAAGAATCAATGCGATACTCATATCTCCAACAATATGACTTAATCGGTTTGGAAATCGAACGACGAAATAATAAATGAACTCATCATACTTGGGTAGGTCATCAACAATTGCTGGTTTTTTGTCATCTGCATTGTAACCGATGTATTGTCCATAAACCATTTTATCACTGGCACAATCATGAATACCGTATTCAAAATCTGTCTTCAAGTACAATGACTCCAATTCTTTTTGCAAATAATATTGAAGACTGCTGGCATCAATTTCACTATTGATATTGACCGCATAAGTATTGGTGGACCGCTGCACGATCAAATCTTTTTGTGGTAAACTATTCCCGTTCATCGCCGCTAAATCTCTGGCCACTCTCTGCAAAGCAATGTAAACAGATCGCTCAAATTCCGCTTCTTTCAAATCCCAACTACGCAACACCCAATAGGTCTGAATTCCAATAATACCAATGATGGCAATGGCTCCTAAAATAACAACACTCCGAATCGTGCTACTGGTCATACGTTGAAGTTAACTCAATTTTTGCTATTCAAATTTACTGACTCAAAAAGGACATGTAAACAGTCAAACTTTGATTAACAGCTCATTAACAGTGATAACGAAGGTTCTTAGTGATTAGTTTCTTTTTTCTTAATAGTGTACAGTGTATAGTGAAAAGTGTATAGTGGCTTCTCCATTGTTTAATGATAGGAGAAGTCACTATACACTCTGAATTTTACACTCTTCACTTTACGCTACACTAATAAACCACACATATTTGCTAATTTTTAATATGCTTTAAGTAACTTTGTAGTCGTTCATCCAGAACCGCATTAATGGATAAGACTTTAAAAAATATACTCCTCACCTTAATTTGTTGCTTCGGCTTTTTATATCCCGTAGTAGGCCAATCTGGAAATCCGTTTGATATTGTTGGTAGAGCTGCGATAAATGCACCCGCTCCTACCACTAAAGACACCACTGAAATTTCGACTATTGAATCTGGCATTCTTCCGGCGATTGATTTAATGGATGAAACACCAACCCAAGAGGAAACAATTTCCAGTAATGTTCCTGCGGATGCAAACAATCCTTTTGAAATCATTCGCAATACAAACGTCAATGTTTCGCCAACAAAAGACCCGGTTCAAAAAAAGAAAACTGTTTTAAAAAAAGAAAATAGGAAATCGGGAACTAGCACAAATAACTTGTTGTTCTGGATCATGACATCGGTTCTTATTGGACTTGCATTTTTCATTACGATATTTAGAAACTATTTGACAAAAGTATATCGCTCTTTTTTCAACCACAATATTCTGAGGTTATCTCATAGAGAACAACATGCTAGTATTGGTTTTCCGTATCTATTTTTATACTTGCTGTATTTCGTCAACATCAGTATTTTTATTTTTCTCGGGTTGACAAGATTCTATCCTAATTATGTAGCTGATAATCCAACTACATTGTTGCAAATTGGTGGATTAGTAATCGGAGCATATCTCGTAAAGCATTTTGTTTTGAATTTTTTAGACTATGTTTTTCAGATAAAACCCGAGATGGGACTGTATAATTTCACAATTATGGTCTTCAATAATGTCTTAGGACTACTTTTAGTTCCTTTTAATTTTGCAATTGCATTCACCTCACTCGGATTAGCTAAAACATTAATATTCATAGGGTTACTAGTGATAGGTGCTGTTTTTCTCTTTCGTACGTTACGGAGTTTTCTGCTAGCAATGAAACTATTTTCCTTTCATAAATTTCATTTTTTTATATACCTTTGTGCCGTCGAAATAGCACCGGTACTCGTTTTGATAAAATACATAATGCTTCAAAACGGAATCCACTAAAATAATTTAATACAACTCTACTATATATGGCAGCAAATGGGAAGCCAGCTGGAGAAAAACTAAAGAAGGTGAAAACTATCTTAATTTCTCAGCCTAAACCAGAAAGATCACCTTACTTCGACTTAGCAAAAAAGTACAACATTACAATCGATTGGAGATCGTTTATACATGTAGAACCTGTAAATGCTAAGGAATTCAGGAGATCTAAAATTAAACCACTAGAATACAATTGTGTCATTTTTAATAGTAAAACCGCAATTGATCATTTCTTCAGAATGAGCACGGAGTTACGTATCAAAATGTCAGCTGATACAAAATACTTTTGCCTATCCGAAGCAATCGCAAATTATCTTCAAAAATTTATCGTTTATAGAAAACGTAAGGTCTTTGTTGGAAGCAGAAAAATTGACGACCTCAAAACTTATCTGAATAAACACAAAACAGAGGAGTTTTTACTCCCTTGCTCAAATCTTGGAAGTACCGCTGTTACCAATTATTTGGATGAACATAATTACGCTTACAAAGAAGCAGTCATGTACAAAACAGTGGCAAGTGACTTATCTGACTTAAGCGATATCACTTACGATGTTTTGGTTTTCTTTAGTCCACTTGGTATTCACTCTTTGTATGAAAACTTTCCAAAGTTCAAACAAAATGAAACCAGAATTGCTGTCTACGGGTCTAAAACCAGTAACGCAGTAATCGAAAAAGGATTAACCATAAATATCAAAGCACCAGAAGTAGATGTTCCATCTATGACAATGGCGATTGAAAAATATCTTAAAGTTTCCAACAAATAATATTACTAGTTGTTATTGCTTTATGTATAGCTCCGTGATGTGTTGCATGACGGGGCTTTTTTATTTTTTAGCGTAAAAAACTTAAGATCGGGAGTTCGGCGGAGGCTGTGCCTCGGTCGAAGCTAAAAGGAAAATTGTATTTTCATTCGACTAGTTTAAACTATATAGAGGTATTGAGGACATTGGAGCGCGTAGTATCCACCCCGACCAAATTATTTTGGTCGACCCTACTTTTCAAAAAGGAGGGTGAGCGCGTGAACTCGCAGTCGCCTTCGGCGGGCTAAATATTCCGTAAACGGACGATTTATAATAATATGCAAGCACTAATTAATAAAATATCAAACGCTTTCCAACAACCACTACCCGGCCGTGAAGTCCAATATCAAATGGCAGCGATGGATCGGGCCAATGATTTATCCATAAAACTCAAAAATCCTAAAGACGCATCCGTACTCATTCTCTTGTATCCCAAAAATGAGGAAACGCATATCGTATTGATAGAACGAACTTCCAAAAATAAAAATGATCGACATGCTGGTCAAATTAGTTTTCCCGGTGGAAGACATGATGCAGAAGATATAAATTTTGAAATGACAGCTATCCGAGAAGCGCATGAAGAAGTTGGTGTTGCAAAAAATGATATTCGAATTTTAGGTCAGCTAACAGATCTGATGATTCCAGTTAGTAATTTTTTGGTCCACCCTTTTGTAGGATACTGTGAAACAACTCCTGAGTTTATACCAGAAATAGCTGAAGTCAAAACCATCATCGAAGTCCCACTTTCTCATTTGCAAAATCCTGATACTCGACGAACAACTGACTTGGTGACACCGTTAAAATGGAAACTGACGGATGTGCCCTATTTCAATATCGATGGACATGTTTTGTGGGGCGCCACTGCTATGATCTTGAATGAGTTTTTGGAGATGGTTGGTCCGTAGTCTGTTCCGTTGTCCGTTATCCGTCGGTGAGCTGGTGCCACCTTTTCCGTTGTCCGTTGACGCCCAAAGGTGAGTACGCACTCAAAACGCCTGGGTGTCAACGGACAACGGAAAGCAAGCGAAGCTTTCGAACGGATAACGGACAACGGAAAGAGAAAAAAATCGTAAATTACACCTATAAATACCACCGACTTTATGGAACAGATAGCACCCTATCAACCAAAAAATAAAATTAGAATTGTAACCGCTGCCTCCCTTTTCGACGGACACGATGCTGCCATCAATATCATGCGCCGAATCATGCAAAGCACTGGCGCAGAAGTCATTCACCTTGGTCACAATCGATCAGTGGATGAAATCGTCAACACTGCGATTCAAGAAGATGTACAAGGAATTGCCATTACTTCTTATCAAGGTGGACACAACGAGTATTTCAAATACATGTTTGATTTGTTGAAAGAAAGAGGTTGTGGTCATATCAAAATCTTCGGTGGCGGCGGTGGAACTATTTTACCTACTGAAATTGAAGATCTACAAAACTACGGTATCGCTAGAATTTATGCACCAGACGATGGTCGTAAAATGGGTTTGCAAGGAATGATCAATGATGTGTTGATGAAATGTGATTTCCCTTTAGGTGAAAATTTGAATGGTGAATTAAAAAAGATAAATAAAAGATCTCCAGAAGCGATTGCAAAATTAATTTCCGCAGTTGAAAATTTCCCAGAAGAAAATAAAGCATGGCTAGAAAAAATAAGAAGTGAAATTTCAACGAAGACCATTCCCGTTTTAGGAATCACTGGAACTGGTGGGGCAGGAAAATCTAGTTTGGTGGATGAATTGGTTCGACGCTTTGTCATGGATTTTGATGAAAAAACAATCGCTATCATTTCAGTTGATCCATCTAAAAGAAAAACTGGAGGTGCATTGTTAGTAGATCGTATTCGTATGAACTCTATTAATCGAGAAAGAGTTTATATGCGTTCGTTGGCAACGCGTCAATCTAATTTGGCACTATCCAAACATGTGCAAGCTGCCGTTGATATCTTGAAAGCTTCTGATTTCGATTTGATCATTTTGGAAACTTCTGGTATCGGACAATCGGATACGGAAATTATTGACCACTCTGATGTTTCGCTTTATGTGATGACACCAGAATATGGAGCGGCAACTCAGTTGGAAAAAATTGATATGCTCGATTTTGCTGACATGATTGCGATCAACAAGTTTGATAAACGAGGTGCTTTGGATGCCTTACGCGATGTAAAAAAACAATATCTGCGCAACCATCAATTGTGGGATACACCGATGGAAGATATGCCCGTTTATGGAACGATCGCTTCCCAATTCAATGATCCAGGAATGAATAATTTGTATTCCGCATTGATGAAAAAAATTGTGGAGAAGACAAAGGCTCCTTTTAAAACAGATTTACAAATTGCGGAAGGTGTCAGTGAAAAAATCTATATCATTCCCCCAAATCGTACGCGCTATCTTTCCGAAATCTCTGAGAACAATAGACAATATGATCGTTGGGCAGAAAAGCAAGTAGAGATTGCTCGTACTTTGTTTGCCTTAAATAGAAGTATTGATACGGTGTCTAAACAAGAAGGTGCAACTGGCCAAGGAGCAGTTGTGGATGCTTTGCAAAAAACATACGATGAAATTGCCCTCGATTTAGATGGTCGCGCAAAACGTTTGTTAGATGATTGGGAGCCTAAGAAAGCAAATTATGCTTCCAAAGAATTTGTGTACAAAGTAAGAGACAAAGAAATCCGTGTTCCGACTACTACCAAGTCCTTATCACATTCTGATATTCCAAGAGTTAGTTTGCCAAAATATGTAGACTGGGGAGAAATTTTGAAATGGAGTTTGCAAGAAAATGTGCCTGGGTCATTTCCATTTACCGCTGGTGTTTTCCCATTCAAAAGAAAAGGGGAAGATCCAACCAGAATGTTTGCAGGGGAAGGTGGACCGGAAAGAACCAATACTCGTTTTCATTATTTGTCGAGCGATATGCCTGCAGCTAGATTGTCCACTGCTTTTGATTCGGTGACTTTATATGGAGAAGATCCAGATCATCGTCCTGATATTTATGGAAAGGTGGGTAACTCTGGTGTCTCGATTTGTTGTTTAGATGATGCAAAAAAATTGTATTCTGGATTCGACTTAAGTGATCCTAAGACTTCCGTGTCCATGACCATCAACGGTCCCGCTGCAACGATCTGTGCCTTTTTTATGAATGCTGCCATCGATCAACAATGCGAAAAATATATCAAGGAAAATAAATTGGAAGCCAAAGTCGAAGCTGCTTTCAAAAAGCAATATGATGATAAAGGCTTGCCAAGACCAAAATATAATGGCGCGATTCCAGAAGGAAATGACGGACTCGGCTTGATGTTGTTAGGTTTGACTGGTGATCAAGTTTTGGAACCTGCTGTGTATAAGGAACTTAAAGCAAAAGCACTCAACTCCGTCAGAGGAACCGTACAAGCAGATATTTTGAAGGAAGATCAAGCACAGAATACTTGTATTTTTTCTACTGAATTCTCCCTTAAATTAATGGGCGATGTACAGCAATATTTCATTGATTACAAAGTCCGTAATTTTTATTCGGTCTCTATTTCTGGTTATCATATTGCAGAAGCTGGTGCCAATCCGATTTCTCAATTAGCCTTTACTTTGGCTAATGGATTTACTTTCGTAGAGTACTACTTGTCGAGAGGAATGGATATTAATGATTTTGCACCGAACTTATCATTCTTCTTTTCCAATGGAATTGATCCTGAATATGCGGTGATCGGAAGAGTGGCTAGAAGAATTTGGGCAAAAGCCATGTCGGAAAAATATAACGCAAACGAGCGTTCTCAAAAATTAAAATATCATATTCAAACTTCTGGTCGCTCTTTGCATGCGCAAGAGATTTCTTTCAATGATATCCGTACTACGTTGCAGGCTTTGTATGCCATTTACGACAATTGTAACTCGCTGCACACGAATGCATACGATGAAGCCATCACGACTCCAACTGAAGAGAGTGTCCGTCGTGCTGTCGCTATTCAAATGATTATTAATCATGAATTAGGTCTGGCGAAAAATGAAAATGTCTTACAAGGTTCTTTTATTATTGAAGAATTGACGGACTTGGTTGAGGAAGCCGTGTTGACTGAATTTGACCGCATCACAGAAAGAGGTGGTGTACTCGGTGCAATGGAAACCATGTATCAACGTAGCAAGATTCAAGATGAGAGTTTGTATTACGAGACCTTAAAACATACGGGTGAATTTCCAATCATCGGTGTCAATACTTTCTTGTCTAAAGATGGTTCTCCTACTATTTTACCAAAGGAAGTGATTCGTGCAACTAAGGAAGAAAAGGAAGATCAGATTCAAACTCGGGATGAACTGCATGCGACTTTTAAAGAGGTTGCTAAACAGCAATTGAAGGAGTTGCAACAATTGGCAATCGCTAATGGGAATATTTTTGATAAGTTGATGGAGGTGACGAAGATTTGTTCGCTTGGACAGATTACGAATGCGTTGTATGAGGTTGGTGGGAAGTATCGGAGGAATATGTAGGAGTAGTCTCTATTTATTAAGATATGACAAGGATTTTTTTATTTGTCAAATTCTTATAATTTTTTGAATGACATCCCCATTAATTCTAACAAAATATACTCCTTTTAATAAATCGCTTAAACTCAACTCTATAAGAGCAGTGTTTGAAAAATTTGATTTTACTTTTTTACCTTGGACGTCAAAAATTTCGATATCTAATTTATCCATTTGATTATTTTCTATAAAGATTTCAGTGTTCGCTGGGTTTGGATAAATCTTAAAAAACTTATTCTCAATCAAATTGCCTGCATCCACATTCATGCAATCTAACTCTAAAAAATAAGTCACACTTACATTTTCAACAGGAACAAAATTAGAGGTACTTATTGGAATAGGAGATCCAAATTCAATTGGTAATCCATATGTAATATTTGTTGAATCAAAATTATTAAAATAAGTATGCTTCCCTATCGTTTCATACAATGCCATTACCCAGTACTCTCCTGGAAATAAGAGTATCGGATCAACTGACAAAGACACAATGCCAGTATCAACAATTCCAATTTCCGAGGTAGCAATTAAATCCTTAGGATAGTTATTATTATCAGTATAGACTGCCATTTGAACTGAACTTCCAGTTGCAACTTTACCAATTAAATTAGTGGAAACAATTATACCTTGACTTTCTACTGAATATCGTTCGCCATACATTCTGTCATTCAAGACATCTCCGTAATTTGCTAAGAAATCTAATGTATCTGTATTCCCGAAATTACAATTTTGAGCATTTAATAATGATGAGCCAAATAAAAAAAAGTACTGCTTAATATGCTAATCAATAAGTTCTTCATGATTCAAGTGATGGATTTAAAACATTTTACAAAAAAATAAAGGTTGAACTAAAATTATTGCTATTTCAAAAATAACTATAATTTATTTAAAAGTCCCGACAGGTAATTACTGAGCTTATTTTCAAATGAAACATAGGTAAAATTGGGATCAAACATAATTAAAACTTTATCATAGATTCTAATTGGATTTCCTATAATGATATCTGGGACCCATGAATCGAATGTCTTATCATACTCCAAACTCCATTCAGCATTAAAATTTTCAACACAATAGTTTCCAACATATGCCAATACAGGAAGAAACAACTCGTTAGCATATTGATCGGTAATTAAATTACTAAATATTCGATTTTCAATCTTTATTAATTCTTTTCTAGTATATTCCAAATTTTCATCTACCAACGCCAACTTTGCTTTAAGTTTATTTATTAAGTTATCGATATTAGCAACAAATTGGTCATTATAAAAATTTCGACCACACATTGTTGGTTCCGAAAAACCATATTGCGATATTTTTCCATTTCTCTGCGCATTGGCCAACCTAATAACTATTTTTTGTTTTTGATGAAGACTTTCAAAGTCCTCTATTCTATAAACAAAATGTGCATTGTTATTTAAATAATGTTGATAAATTTTTCCATCAGAAATTTTGTAAAGTTTACTTTCAAATTTAACATGTGGATATTCTTTTTTATCTAGTTGGTCATATAGATTTTTAAATATATTTCCAATTATCGGATTTATTTGATGAAAAAAAATCAACTTATTTCCCGGTAAGTATTCAATTCGAGAAATGGGATAATCTTTTGATGCCAATGTCCTTTTCGATAGCAAATTTAAATTAGTGAGGTTAACTTTTAAAAATTCTTTTTCACTTTTAAAAAAACTTGCTCCTCCACCAGTAATGACAACAACTCTATTATCAGATAACAAATATGGGAACACTTCTGTGGTTGGATACAATAAATATTTATAGTCTTGTAAAAAGATAGCATTAAATTTTTCTAGTAAATAAATTAAAACCTCCAAGCCTGGATACATGTAATATGCTTTGTAATCACCTTCGTAATTATAGTAAGTCTCTGGCTTAAATTCTGAAATTAATGCAGCTATTTCTTTTTCTGTGATTCCAGTCAATCTAAAATTCATTTCATTTTCTGAATTGAATGAAGTCTTCACTTTCAAATTTACAGTCTTTTGTCTCATTCCTAAATTTTAAAAGAATAGCTCCAGTTGGAGAACGGAGCTATTCTTTGAAATAAATATTAATATTAATCGTCAGTAATACAAGGATCAAAAAGCATTGGAAGTAAAGTTAAAGCTTCAAAGCTATCTGCCCAATCATCAAATGAATCTTTAATATTCGCTTCATCATAATCAAACATATCATTCACACGTTGTTCAGCCGCATACTTTACAAATGCTTTACCTAAAAAACTCGCTGTATGGTAACTGTAGTTTAAGCCATCAATATTTACAAGCTCAGGAGGCTTTACTGCAATCATATTAGTATCAAAGGGATCATATTCAACTCCTGATAAGAAAAGCGGAATATTTTGCAAATTACAAGCATTTTTGACACTCGTAGATAAATTTTTATTTGCTGGCAAAATCATATATAGCCCATGAAGTACGGAAGTATTTGGTTTAAAAGTGTTAGTAGCTAAATAGGTTCTATAAGCACTAAACTGGCTTAGTTGATTAGAATAGTCAAAATCCCCAACGGTCCCTTTGAATTTCATTTCTATAATCATAGGTTGATTATAAGTAGTAACAAATGGGAAACTAGAAATTTCGTAAGCTTCAGAATATCTTATTCCGTCAGGCTGCTTACCGCCTATATGAGCAGGTCCTGGAAGCATATTATTTAGTGGTTCACCTAGAGAATTTAAAGTAGCATCTTCATGTGCTTTACCTAGCACTCTGCAAGCCCAATTACCCTCCACATAGCCAGTTGGTGTAGATCCTAACTCTCATAATCATGTATCATATCACTTCGTCGCTGCGCACTTTTACCCCAATAATCTCCAGAATTCATATCATTCCAAAATAATCTCGGAACAGAAGCAGATAAATTAGGATCTAATAAGTTTAGTGTAAAAGTGCTAAAAGCAAGAGGGTCTAAATTATTATCATTAAAATATTCAACTAAATCTGCAATATTCTCATCGTTGGGGTCTGCAAAAAAGGTAGTAATTTCGTTCATCAATCCCTTATAAACTTGAAAACTAATAATGTTATTGGCCATCCCTAAGTCTATAAAAAACTGAGTTGCATCATTTAATTGAGTTGAATTAATATTTGCATTATCTGTTAAAAATTTATTGAATTGCCCTGCATATTGGCAATTACCATAAATCCAAGCCATTTCTTCTTGTGTATCAAAAGCTTGAGATTCTTCAATATCATCATAACATCCATCTGAACAACTAATAACCCCATCACCAATTAGTGGGCCTCCAATTTCGCTTCTAAAAATTAGTTCAGCATAACAATCTATGAAATTTTGATTCCCTGCTAAAACTTTCCAATCCTCATAAATAGGAGGTCCATAATTAAAAAGCAACTCATCAAAATGTTGAAACAAATTTATCTTTATTAAAAAATTAGGATCCTTTAAATAGGCAGCATTTGATTCCATTACTTCTCGTGATGTTAATGAATATGCAACTTTACCATTTGGTGAATAAGTATAAATAAAAAGTGCATTGATTTTATCAGCTCCAGCTTTAAAAACAGGCGTGAATAAAGTATAACCTCCATCATCATCTAATAATTGTAATACACTCGCATCCCATAGTGGATATCCCACTTCATAAATTAACTTGGTAACATATCTTTCATTAAGTTGTGTGTTAATATCAGTAATAATGGTTTGCAATTCCAAAATTTCATCATTTCTATTGCTAACTTGGTTAATTGGTCTTTCCCAATTAAACGCAGCCGGCGCCAGTAAATCGTAAGTCTTTTCCCGACTTAAGAAAAACTCAAGGTCAGAGTTAGTTTGTATCTCCGTTTCTTGGTGAACTTTTTCAACATCCCCTAATTTATCTTTTCGACAAGATGAAAAAACAAAAATGGTAAGGACAACTACAAGAAAAAGTAGTCCGGAGAAATTTAAATTTTTAATCATTATTCAAATTCATTTTTAACTCGCCCTACTCTATTTAATTTAGGCTTTTCGGGCATACCGCCTGTATTCAAATTGTTGGCCAAACAATAAGTTTCTATTCAATAAGCACAAAGGAGTCACAGCTCACTTAATGCAAGGAAGTATATAACACGCTCTTTTTGATTTGCCTATTTCGCTTTAGCATCATTGAGGATTGATGCAAATAGACGTTGATTGGGGTTCTTGGAATTTTTGTTATTACAATGTTACAAAAAAAAAAACGAAAATTTGAAGAAAAAATGTTAATACTCAAAAAACGTGTATTGCATGTCAAAATAAATTTAACTTTTGAATTACACATTTGAGATAATACTTCAATACTCATTATCGTAATTGCACAACAGACATTGGATAAAGATGGTTCCGTCAATTGAAAGAATTTTTGTCTCGGATTCCAGACGAAAAAAACTACTCCTTCGCGAAGTTTATTTGGAAGAGGAGAATGTTGAAGCTTGAGATCGACCAGTGGATATGGAGTTTTTGCCAGATGATCCTATGTTCATTTTAGAAGATTATGGGGATGTGATTTATCGGATTTTTTATGAGGGGGATCAATAATTTACAAATTATAGTGGACAATTTTGACATGAACTTTGCCACTTGAACTTTGTAATGGGACTAATACTCCATCATAGTTTACATTTACATAACAATCTACTTGTATCATAGTATCTATCACTCCATCTAATTTAAATTTGAAAGCTGGAGTATCATTAGATTTCCCATCATGCGTATAAATTAACAAATCTACTGGATCAGAAATTTCTCCCCAGATTGAAATCTTTGCTTTATACGTGTTTTTATGGTTAGCTTTACAATGAAATTCTTGCTCTTTTGAAAAATCATCAAATGCAAAGTAATAGGTATCAGTTGTATACCAACTTAACAACATGTAAAGTACCAAAATACTGCAAATTAGAAATACTATACTAAGAAGTTTTTTGCGACTCATATAATTTGTGTTGAATAATTGGAAATTATTTTACCAATACTAAAATCCCTTTTTGGACAAATCTATTCTCGAGTTCTTGGTATTCCATAATATACGTGTACACACCATTTGAGATAATGTTGTTATCCTTATCATATCCATTCCATAGAAAATCGGAATTACTAGAACTATAAATAATTTCTCCCCATCTATTATAGACTTCTATTTTAAAAGAAATTGGATTAAAATTAAATGAAGTTAATCCCCAAAAATCATTCACTCCATCTTGATTAGGACTAAAAGCATTTGGCAAGAAGAAAGTTTGATTCTCGGCTATGGTTATATCCTTTTCTGTAATTGATTCACAACCATTTTGATTTTTACTATACAGCTTTACTCGGTAATTTCCGGGATTTTCATATCGGTGAATTGGTTGTTTATTTATATCAAAGAACCCATCCCCAAAATCCCAATAATAATAATCTGCAGCTATAGATTGATCAATGAACTGCACCCAATTATTTTATCCAATACTTAAATCAAATGCAGAAATAGGGATTGTGTCTATTTCTACTTGCGAATCTAAAGCAATGGTTTCCAAACATCCATCTTCATTAGAAATTTCAACGGAAAGATTTAACGCTCCAGCTCCATCCACATATAGGTTAATAAAACATCCTGACCCTATAAATAAATCGTCCTTAAACCAATTATAGTTTAAGTTGTCTTCACATTGAACTTTTACTTCGGCAGTAAAGGGATAACATAATGTACCCAAATCTTTCACTATAATTTCAGAATTTTCAGAAATTACATTAGCACATTTTCCAACAAATATAGGATATAAATAATAATGATCTCCTAAAAAAATATCATTCCTATATTCATCAACACAAATTGCAACTGAATACCAACCAATAGAATCTGAATTAACAGTTAAAATTCCTGTTTGCAAATTTTAAACAAGGAAGCGGATCCTCTAAAAAATTAAAACATTTTAGTGGAGAAATAAATGTTGTAGCAAACGTGTCAAAGGAGGTTATTGTATCGAATGTATCTTGTCGAATAATATTCATGTTTTCTAAATCAAATGACGAGAAAGTTGCATCGTAATATCCACCTGGCTCAAACGAATCGAATATACCTGTAAAACATGGGTTTATCCCACCTGTAAAGTACCTACCCTTAACAACAGTTAAATTTAAATTACATTTATTTTCAGTGAATTCATAAGCAATAAACCCACCATAGCCTTGAGCAAAAGACTTAAGCCCAAAAAATAAAATAATGCATAAAATATAAATGTTCTTCATTCATTTTTTTACAAATAGGAGAAGGATTAATCTGGTCCAACCCCCAATAAACTGGACACGAAATAAAAAACTACTAAAAGGCTTTCGCTCTTCTTTTTCTTTTCAACACCCCGGTCAAATTGAGAGCTGTTGAAAAGAAAAAAATTATCTTCCCTCACATTCGACTGCTACATTTTTAACTTTTGATTTTAGACAAATAGAGCAATCTAAAGCGTTTTCAAGGTTGTACGATTCCATATCAATATCCAAAGATAGTAAGTATTTGTAAGGAGACTGATACTCAACACCAGAATGTATTCTTCGATAATTATAAAAATCTACGAATCGATTCAAAGTGTTTCTAATTTCGATTAAATTGTCAAATTCATATTGTTGACAAATTACTCTTTCTTGGATACTATGATACGATTCTATATGCGCATTTT
>CALFWW010000282.1 GCA_937928575.1 uncultured Saprospiraceae bacterium
ACGTTTTGCGTTTTCGTTGATCTTAGCAAAAGTAGGATTGGTAGCAACTCTCTTTTTAGAATTTGCAACTAGTGCATTCATGTCTTTTACAGAATATGCTTTTTGGTTGTAATTGACTGGTTTGATTTCTGTCCACTCCATTGCATAGTCGTGTTCTTGCTCACCCGTCGTGATGTAGGTATAATTGTCAGGTAATATAATATCTGGTGTGACTCCATTTAATTGAGTGGAACCTCCATTTACACGATAGAATTTTTGGATGGTTAATTTCACTTCACCCAATGGCTTCACTTCACTGTTTCCACGAATTGCACGGTCTAAGTCAAAGAAACGTTGTACGGTTCCTTTTCCGAAAGTAGATTTACTTCCAACAATGACTGCACGGTTGTAATCTTGCAATGCCGCTGCCAAAATCTCAGAAGCAGATGCACTGAAGTTATTCACCATTACGATAAGTGGTCCGTCATATTGTACTGTTGGATCTTCATCGGCCAATACTTCTGCTTTTCTATCTCTTGCTTTTACTTGAACGATTGGTCCTTGCTCGATAAATAAACCTGACATCGTGACTACATCTTTCAATGAACCACCACCATTATTTCTTAAATCAAGAATGACTCCGTTGACATTTTGATCTTTTAATTTCTTTAATTCAGCAGCTACATCCTTTGCGCAACTACGTCCTTCTCTTCTGTTGAAGTCTGCATAGAAACGAGGTAATTTGATATACCCAATATTATCAGCGACTCCTGGTTGATCTAGGATCACAGATTTTGCAAAACTCTCGTCGATGATAACAAGGTCTCTTACGATTTCAACATCATCAATTTCTCCATCCACTCTTTTTACTGTTAGAATTACTTTTGTTCCTTTTTTACCACGAATGAATTTGACCACATCTTTTACTTCCATACCTGTGATATCCACTGGTTCTTCTTCATCTTCTTGTCTTACTTTCATAATCAAATCATTGGCTTGTAAGTCTTTTCCTTTCCAAGCTGGACCACCAGGAATAATTTCCGTGATTTTTGTGTAGTCTTTGTCTCTGATTAATCTTGCACCAATTCCTTCTAAAGTTCCAGACATATTGATGTCAAAATCTTCTTTGTCTTTTGGCTCATAGTAAGAAGTATGTGGATCAAATACATTGGTGATTGCATTCAAATAACTACTCAAACGATCACTACGATCTTGACGATCCATTCTATCAAACCAGTCATCGAAATTTTCCAATACTGATTCTCTTGCTTCTTTTTCTAATGTTGTAAAATCTTTTATTTCAAATTCTTCATCTACTTTTTGTCCCTTTGCTTTCTTTTCTTTGTACTCTTCTTGCTCTTTCAATTTGTCTGCAACTCTTGTCATCACATCATACTTCAAAGTACGGTGCCATTCTTTTTTCAAGTCAGCGTCATTAGCAACGAAAGATTTTTCTTCTCCTTTCAATTCGATATTTTCATTGGCATCAAATTTAAAAGGAGACTCCAAAATTTCTCTATAATAAGTTTGTGCTTTTTTGATTCCAGCTTCATATAATTGAACTGACAGATTGAAGAACTCATAAGTTCCTTCTTTTGATTCGTCATCAATTTTATTTTTGAATGCTTTCATCTGCATCAAATCAGCTTCGGTCAAAAATCTTTTTCCACCATCCAATCTTTCGACATACAAGTCATAAACTCGATTTGAAAAATTATCATTGATTTCAACAGGTGCATAATGCAACTGATTCAAACCTTCTAACAAGGTGTGGATAAGGACAGATTCTTTATCGCTATTGATCTTTGAAGGAAAATAAAGGACCGCAAGAAATGAGATAATTGCAAGTGAGAAAAATAATGGGCCTTTCAACTTCATAATATTCTAATTTTGTTGTGATATTGAGGGATAAAAACTACCTTTTTGAAGGCAGATTTGATATATAAATATACTTTATTTTAATAAAAGATGCTTCCATTACCTTGCCAAGCATGGGAGTTTAACGAAATAATAACCAACATACAGCAAGTCAACGGTTTAAGCAATCAAATTGTTTAACGCAAAAAACGCCAATTCGATTACACGAATTGGCGTTTTTTATATGAAGTTGCGGATTGCTTAGATAAACGGTGCAATTAGTAATGCTACAACGGACATTAATAAGATGTTAAAAGGTAGACCTGATGTATCCTATAAAGGATATTCAGAAGTAACGAAGAATGACGAAATTTCTCAGATTTTTTTGACATAGTTTCATTAATTCTACTTTGTCCTCGCCGGACTGGCAATACTTTTTCCCAGATGAAAAAGTATTCAAAAAATCCTGGCTTTATACAGTTTTTAACGCTCCAAAAGTTTTAAAATCCTAAAATGAAAAAACTCGCCTAACATTACTTTTTCTCGTTTAATTCCTTTGCTATGTGTACAGGCGAGTTGTGGTGTGACGTACGTTTAGCTCTTACAGTTTTCATTTATTAACGGATTTTAAACCTTTTTACTCTAAACTGTATAATGCCAATCCTAAAATATCATCCGACTCCATATAATGAAAATTAGGATAGCACGTATTTAAACTGTTGTGATAAATAATTACTTAGTTTTTCGACTAAATTGTAGCTATTATTGGCTAACTATACCATTCAATAATTTGGTAATCAGTGAATTAGATTCCTCATGAATATCTCT
>CALFWW010000283.1 GCA_937928575.1 uncultured Saprospiraceae bacterium
GTCCATTAAACTCTGTAAAGAATCAATTGGATCTACGCCATTTGAAGTGGACTCAATAATTAAGTCTAAGTAAAAATCATTTGGTTCATCAGTTGGTTGAGCAACTCTCAAATAAGATGACTTAGAGGATAGTCCGTCTGCTAAACATCTAGTGTCTGCTCCTGGCACATTCGCACCTTGCATTGCACCCATTAATTTTTCAGCTAACGTTCCTTCCGTGTTTAAAAAGCCGGCTTCCATATCATCTAATATTTCTTGACCCAACAATATGTTTCCCTGAATCGCGTAATTAGAACCTGTCAAGTGATTGGAGTAAGCGGACGTACTGGCGCCTGAAAAAGCGACGGCTCTTGGTTCATTATTTTCATCTAAATCTACGATCCCATATTGTCTAAATTCAGGGTTATTACTGGCTGCGGCACAAAAATCGTTTTCGATCAGAAAATCTAAAATTTCTTGTGGAGACTTGCCCATCTGCATTTCAATAATTCCCTTGTTTAAATTTACATTGGGAATGCAGACAAATGCTTGAGCATTGATCCCACCAACACCTGGTACCAAATTGTTGATAATCACTGCACCTCCACATCCACCACAATCTGCACTGGTCAAACAAGTTGCACCCGCACTACCGACTTCTCCGGTTGCCGGATCAACAGCCATAATTGAGAATGTATCTTGTGCATTCGTAGTAATTGCCAAAATGCACATAGCAAAAATAGTGGTGATCAGATTTTTCATAATTAGTTTATGCTTTAATCATTTGAGAATGAATCGAAATTATATTGTTATATATTGTCACTCCGTTCTGATAATAATTCTTCTGTCCACTTATCTCTAGCATCTGGTAATTGCCAAACCGCGCCACTATTTTCAATACTCGTAAACATCGGCACCCAATCTTGTGGTCCAGCAGAATCGGTCAAAATTTCATATCGACGCATTTTCAAAATTGGTTCCAATGGATTAATCAAAACTGGACAAGCTTCAACACAAGCGTTGCATGTGGTGCAGGCATGAAGTTCTTCTTTGGAAATATAATCAAACAATGATTTTCCGTCATCGTAATTTTCCTTGGTAATTTTATTAGCGGTTTCACGTAATTCTTCTTTGATATATTGCGTTTCCCCACTATCGAAATTAGCTCCAACCTCTTCTGCTCGATCTCTGATATCCATCATGATTTTTCTTGGAGACAATTTCTTGCCAGTGATATTTGCAGGGCACTCATCTGTACATCTCCCACACTCCGTACACGTATAAGCGTCCATGATATTTTTCCAACTCAAAGTGAAAATATCATTGGCACCAAATGCAGGTAACTCTTCATCCATTGGCGGTGCTTCTGCCTCTGTTGTATCTCCAATTCCCATCATGGATTTTACCTCATTCATAATAGAAGGCATATTATCCATTTCACCACGAGAATTAATTTTCGCGTAATAAGTGTTAGGAAATGCCAACATGATATGCAAGTGCTTCGAAATTGGTAGATAATTTAAAAATGCCAATACTGTCAAGATGTGTAGCCACCAACCAAAGCGCTCGACAATTTGTAGAAATCCAGCATCCATCCATCCAAATAATAATGGCCCCATCCAACTACTGATTGCAAAGAAACCTGAATGATGATAATTTTGTGGATCCAATTCTTGCAAACAAACATCCGCTCCATTCATCATCACAATTCCAGTGATTAGTGCTAATTCTCCAAACAAAATCAAATTGGCATCAATGGTTGGCCAATTCTTCATTTCAGGTTTATGTAGACGGTCGATTTTCAAGACATTTCTACGGATCAAGAAAATGATCGTCGCAATCATCGCAAGGAAAGACAAAATTTCAATGGTACTGATAATGATTGGATACAAGATTCCAATTTTATCAGCGAAGAAACGATGGACTCCAAAAAATCCGTCAATGAAAATTTCGATTAACTCGATTTGAGTAAAAAGGAAAGCGACGTAAATAAAAAGGTGCAATACAGCTGGAACAATTCTTTTGAACATTTTTTTCTGACCAAAAGCAATCAAAGCCACATTCTTCCATCTTTGTCCTGAATTATCATTTAAGTCTTCGTCTTCTCCCAGTAAAATATTTCTACGAATTTTGGAAAACAAGCTGAACGCGCGGTATCCGAAATATAAGGTCACTAAAGCAAAGAAAATCTGTTGTAATAGCATTTAAATCTGATTAGTATTTGTTTTCTGTAATTGGAACTCAAATTTGCAATAAATTTAACTAAAATGCATTAAATTGATTCCTAATATGGGCTGATTTATGCAGTTTTAAATTTTATTCAAATTCAGACGATGAAAGTACTCGATCAAATACAGATAAATCAAAAAGTAAAGCGGTTGGCTTATGAGATCTTAGAGCATAATTTTAAGGAAAAAGAACTCATTTTTGTGGGGATTAACAACCGGGGCAGCCAATTTGCCAGGATGTTGATCGATGAATTGGCCAATTTGACGACCATCAAACTCAGTCAAACCAGACTCCAAATCAATCCTGCTGCACCATTAGAATCAGATATTGTGCTTGATCAACCGATTGATGAATTGAAAAATAAGGTGGTGATTATCGTCGATGATGTAGCTAACACTGGTCGAACGATTTTTTATGCGTTTAAACCTTTACTTGAAATCCTTCCTAAAAAAGTAGAAGTAGCAGTCTTGGTGGATCGAAAACACAAGTCCTTTCCTGTAAAAGTGGATTATCGAGGATTGACTTTAGCTACTACTTTTGATGAAAATATTGATGTGCAATTTGAACAGAAAACGGGTCCTGCTGTTTACTTGACCTAGCAAGTGTTTTTTTTGTCGTGCAGCTATTGCGGATTTTCGCAGCGGATTGCGACGAAGTTTAAAGCCAACCAATTTGATCCATGCAATAACTATAACCATTCTTTTAAATCTGATCGGATTTTTGTTCGGTTGGTTTAAGCAAAGTGATAAGTTGACAGATTTGATTTATAGTTTGTCATTTTTTGTGGTTGCGATTTTCCTTTACTTCCAATCTAGTAATACAATTACAACGTTTATTTTGACGATCCTGATTTGTCTTTGGGCAGTTCGATTGGGAGGTTATTTATTTTGGCGAATCAACAAGATGAAAAAAGATACCCGTTTTGATGAACGGCGACCTAATTTTTCCTCACTACTCAATTTTTGGCTATTGCAGACAGGTAGTATTCTTGTTATTCTCATTCCCGCCATTATATTTTATGGGAAACCCAATGCAGAGATTCAATTGGCGCAAATTATAGCAATTGCAATTTGGTTGTTAGGTTTTCTGTTAGAAAGTATTGCTGATTTTCAAAAATCAAACTTCAAATCAAAGCCTGAAAATAAAGGAAAGTTTGTGCAATCGGGGCTGTGGTCAATAGTGCGTTATCCAAATTATTTAGGTGAAATCCTATGTTGGATAGGTGTATTTTTATTTTGTACACCAGTATTTATTTCTGGAAATTGGATATCAATTATCTCTCCTATCTGGATTATTATTTTACTCGTTTTCATTAGCGGTATTCCATTGTTAGAGAAAAGTTCGAAGGAAAAATATGGGAAAATGAAGGCTTTTCAGCAGTATGTTGAAACTACAAGCAAGTTAATTCCTGGTGTTTATTGAAAGCACTTTAACATAGACGCTGACTCCCATTTTTTTGTATCTATTCTTAATTATACAACAACACTAGATTTAGTGGCTGGATAAAATCCAAAAATATAAATTCCCAAATAATTTGCCACCAAATCCAAAATCTCGCAATTTCTATGAGCCAAGAAAAACTGACTGGCTTCTTCAAAAGAGATAAAAGTAAAAACACAAAGACTCCCTAACAATACTGGTTTCACAAAAAGATCGACCCGTCGTATATCAAACAATATGTTGACAAAATAAGTGAGTGTCCCAATCAAAAAGAAATGACATATTTTATCCCCAAAAGGAATGTAATTGACATAGGCAAAATACCCTAAATTCCATTTGAGATTAACGGCCGTAATAATAAAAGCGATAAAGAAGACAAAGCTCACCCCTATCCATTTTAGTGAATTCATAATAAAGTTTAAAATTAATTAAAAGTACTTTGAGTTACAAAGTAAATGTACAAAATAAAAACGGAACACTTTCCATTGTATTGTGCTCCGTTTGAAATTATTTATTTAGTACCGACTTAAGGTATTAACGCCACTCTTCTTCTTGGTATGATCGTCTCAGGAATTTGATTTCCAATTTTACTAAACACATATATCCCAGCATAATTCGCTGCAAAATCAAGGAATTCACAATTGCGATGCTCAAAAAACATTTGTGTGACTTCATCTACCGACGCAAATGTGAATACACATAAACTTCCCATCAAGACAGGTGTGATAAAGAAATCCGTCTTTCTTTGATCGAATAAAATATTGGCAAAAAAGGTTAAAAATCCTATCACAAAGAAATGAGCGAATTTGTCCCCAAAAGGAACAGAATGTAATAAGTACAAAATTCCTGAATCGTTATTGGTATATAAAGCCGTAATCGCCATTGCCAATAATAAAATAAAGGCAACACCAAGTCCTTTTAAAATGTTGAGCATGAATCGGTTAGATTAGAACGGGAGGATGGTTATGGAAATATTTCTATTTGAGGAGGGTAACTGGGGGAATGAGACAAAAGTTGTGCCTAGTTTTTGGGAAGAGGATGAACACGTGGTAACCCATCCCAGTATTTCACTTCGCTCAAACGCCCTTCCCTATCTAGAGGTTTTAGTAGAAATGGAAGGGGAGCACGTGAATGCGTAGCTCACGCCTGCACGCATCACTCACGCGCTCACCCTACTTTAAAGAGCTATGGCTTTGCCAAGAAGTCGCAAATCTAGTTGTACAATAAAATTGCTTGTCATCCTGAGCTATGGCTTTTGCCAAGAAGTCGAAAATCTAGTAGTACAATAAAATTGCCTGTCATCCTGAGCTATGGCTTTTGCCAAGAAGTCGCAAATCTAGTAGTACAATAAAATTGCTTGTCATCCTGAGCTATGGCTTTTGCCAAGAAGTCGAAAATCTAGTAGTACAATAAAATTGCCTGTCATCCTGAGCTATGGCTTTGCCAAGAAGTCGAAAATCTAGT
>CALFWW010000284.1 GCA_937928575.1 uncultured Saprospiraceae bacterium
GTATTGTTAAGCGAGTTTTTTCATTTTAGTATTTTAGAACTTTTGGAGCGTTAAAAACTGAATAAAGCCAGGATTTTTTGAATACTTTTTCATCTGGGAAAAAGGATTGCCGCCCGGCGAGGGCAAAGTCAAACTATTGAAAGAACTTCAAAAGGATATGAAAAAAGGCTTATTTTGGAATTGCTATTTACATTTTGAAGAATACAAAAAGTTAAACACCTTTTACTAAGTATTTTGAATATCCTAACATATACATACCAATAATGTCCTCACGTTCTCGCAATCCACCGCTAAAAATTCCTTAGTTTTACCATTCAATTCAACATTATGCAAAAACTGCTTTACACATTCATATTCCTAACCCTGACCCAAATTATTAATGCACAAGGTTCTTCCCTGATTATGGGAAATGAAGCCTACCATACGATGGATCGCTTGTCTATAAAAAGTGGTGTTGATGCACCATTTCATACATCCTTAAAAAACTTTACTCGCAAAGATGTCACCGCTTACGCATCAACTTTGGATTCTCTAAATATTGATTTGACAGCTTTGGACAAAGAAGATTTGAAATTCATTTTTCGTGATAACAATGAGTGGTTGAAAACTTCTGAATTTGCGACAACAATAGCAGGTAAAAGAGAAAGTATAGAAGACAATAAAGCGTATGTCGATAGCACTAGAACCTTTTATACGTTCACCGATTCACAAGCAGCTGTAAGTTCAAAAAGTGATAATTATTTTTTGTCGAATAGACCGATTTTAAAATACTTTTACAAAACACCAGCGAATTTTTTAGAGATTGATAAAAAATATTTTCACCTCAGAGTGAACCCAATTGTAGATTTTAAAATAGGGAAAGATGCCAATGATGATGAACTAATTTTTAATAATACACGTGGTGTGGAATTACGTGGAGGAATTGATGATCGTATTTTCTTTTACACCAACATTTTGGAAACACAAGCTAGATTTCCCAATTATGTGAATGATTATATCGAGAAAAATGAAACAATTCCAAATGGAGGATTATTCAAAAATTATGAAAGTACCGTGTTTGATATCACAGATGGATATGATTATTTAATTGCACAAGGATTTATTGGATTCAATGTTACCAAGCATGTCGGTGTTCAATTTGGTCATGGTCAAAATTTCATTGGTAACGGAATGAGATCCATGTTGCTTTCTGATTTTGCTACCAATTATTTTTATCTCAAATTAAATACAAGGGTTTGGAAATTTAATTATCAAAATATATTCGCAGAATTGGTTGCGGGTCCTAAAAGTCGTTCAAGCGATGATTTGTTGCCAAAAAAATATACTGCAACCCATCATTTGAGTTACAACATCACTCCTGATATCAATATTGGGATTTTTGAGACCGTAGTTTTTAGCAGAAACAATCAATTTGAATTTCAATATCTGAATCCTATTATCTTATATCGTTCAATTGAACAGCAGATTGGAAGTCCTGATAATGTACTGTTAGGTTTTGATGCTAAATGGAATTTCTTGAATCATTTCTCTTTATATGGACAATTGATTTTGGATGAATTTAAATTTGATGAATTGGTCTCAAATAATAATGGTTGGTGGGGAAATAAATTCGGAATTCAAACAGGTTTGAAATATATCGATGCTTTTGGAATTGACCATCTGGACTTACAAGTTGAAGCAAATATTGTTCGACCTTATACATTCACCCATCGTGATAGTTCGGCTAGTTATACGCATTTTAATCAAGCACTGGCACATCCACTTGGCGCCAATTTCAAGGAGTATTTGGTCAATCTTAGATATGTTCCGGTTAAGAACTTAATCATCAATGCAAGAGTTGCCATGTTTGAGCAAGGTGAAGATGATGCTGGTTCCAATTGGGGAAGTGATTTGATACTTTCACACGATACCCGTGAATTAGAATACGGAAATGAAATCGGTCAAGGTTTCGTTTCTAACACTTTAATGGGAAGATTGAATGTCAGTTATCAAGTCTTCCACAATATGTTTGTAGATCTGGATTATATCTTTCGAAGTAAAGACAGTGAATTGGATATCCTCGAAAGTGAAACGAATTATATTGGAGGTGGAATAAGGATTAATTTGGCTAGACAAAGGATGGACTTTTAAGAGGAATTAAAAATTAGAAATTGAAAATTTTAAATTGGATCGCCCATACGTGTACTTTCACGTGTGGGCGATCCAATTTATAATCTTGAATTTTCAATTTCTAATTCAAAAAAACACGCAGTATTTTTTTTGTTAATTATAACATAATAATTACAACTTATTTCTTACTTTGTTAAAATTGTAGTATGTTGGTATCATCGTTGAATTAAATAATTTTTCATGAAATACGGAATACCTGTAATTGTAGCATGTTGTTTGATTCTGTTGTCGTTAAGTTGTGGAAATACCAATAAAGTTCTGTCGAAGAAATTGGAGCAAAACACATATGAAACTCAATATTTGCTAGATTATTTTAATGACAATCCTAATGAATTGACAGAATTACCCTACTCCAAAGATCCAAAAATTCATTACACAATAAGTATGGGAGTAGATTCGACATTTTTCTTTTTATATAAATCCGTAAACCCCGAAGGTGGAGCAGATGTTGTAAGTGACCTTGAATTACGCGATAAAATATTAAGGGAAATAAAACGGATTGACCCAAAATCTGAAGAATTATCTTATTCAAAATTCACTATTAAAATCAAATCCCACTCTTTTGAGCTTTATAAAGCATTGTGCGAAATGAAAACAGTTTATGCAATTGAGACTCCTTCTCAGAGGTACATTGTAAAAGCAATGGAAAAAGGATATAGATTTCCATTGTGGGAACAATATTTTGAAGCGTTGGAAAATATGAAGGATTTTTAAAACAGAATGGAGTATAAAGTTCGTATTGATTTATTGATTAGCGCAGATTTGACCACCAAAAAAAATCGCCCACACGTGTACAATACGTGTGGGTGATCAATTTATAATCTTAAATTTTCAATTTCTACTTGAAAAAAATGAGCCGCATTTTTAGATGATCATCCCCGCAGCCATTGTCTCATTAGTCGCTTCATCAACAAACAATAAGCTTCCGGTTACTCTATTCTTGCGATATGGATCGTAGAAAAGTGGGGAAGTCGTACGAATTACAACTCGTGCAATGTCATTCATTTTGACACCCAAGTTTTCCGTATCTCTATGAAGGGTATTGATGTCTAACTTGTAACGAATTTCTTTGACCACACATCTTGCTTCTTTAGTCGTATGAAGGATCGTGTATTTTCCACGCGCTTGCAATGGCTTACTTTCATTAAACCAACAAAGCATCACTTCTAAGTCTTGACTAATTTCAGGCTTGTTGTTTTCACGGACAATCATGTCACCACGACTGATATCAATCTCATCTTCCAACAAGATAGTTACTGCCATTGGTGGATGTGCTTCTTCAATTTCACCATCGTAGGTGTCGATCTTTTTAATCTTGCTAGTAAAGCCAGAAGGTAAAACCATCACTTCATCTCCTTTCTTCATAATTCCTCCTGCAACACGGCCACCATATCCACGATAATCATGGAATTCATCTGTATTTGGACGAATCACGTATTGTACAGGAAAACGATTGTCGATAAAATTATGATCCGATCCGATGTGTACATTCTCCAAATAATACATCAAAGTCGTACCATCATACCAAGGCATGTTTTCAGATTTCTTCACAACATTATCTCCTTTCAATGCAGAGATCGCGATGAAGTGAATATCCGTTACATCCAACTTGGAGGAGAATTGTGAGAACTCATCTTTGATTCTTTCAAAAACTTCCTCGCTATAATCTACCAAGTCCATCTTATTGACACAAACCAATAAGTGTGGAATTTTCAATAAAGAAGAAATGAAGGAGTGACGTCTGGTTTGTTCTGAAATTCCTTTTCTCGCATCAATCAAAATCAATGCGACATTAGAAGTAGAAGCACCGGTCACCATGTTACGTGTGTACTGAATGTGTCCAGGACAATCCGCGATGATGAACTTTCTTTTTGGAGTGGAGAAATAGCGGTAAGCCACATCGATGGTAATTCCTTGTTCCATCTCTGCTTTCAATCCATCTGTCAATAAGGCTAAATTTACTTCTGATTCTCCACGCTTCTCACTACTCTTTTTGATCATTTCATATTGATCTTCAAAGATGGATTTACTATCATACAATAGTCTTCCGATCAATGTACTTTTCCCGTCATCAACACTACCAGCAGTAGTAAAGCGTAACAATTCTTTTTCTTGATAATCCGGGATTCCGTTGTTATTTTTATCTATCATGATTTCTTTTCATTTTTAATTTGCTCGTCCCTTTTGGCAGTTCGCCAATGACGCTTTAATTTTTTACTCTAATGCTTTTAGTGACTTTTAGATATTTAGACACTTTACTTTTAATTAATATTTCACTTGGTATTCATAAATAATAAGTGAAATTCAGAAGGAAAGGGAATTGTCTAAAATTCTAAATGTCCAAATATCTAATCCCTAGAAGTATCCTTTCTTTTTACGATCTTCCATGGATGTTTCAGAGCGTTTATCATCAGATCGTCCGCCTCTTTCCGTATGGCGAGTCGTTTCGATTTCTACAATAATTTTTTCCAAAGTATCAGCTTGTGAAACAACTGCTCCCGTACAAGTCATATCTCCGATTGTTCTAAAACGGATCTGCATGTTCTTGACTTCTTCTCCTGGCTTTTTGTTTAGATAATCTGAATCTGCCAAGATAATTCCATCGCGAATGACAACATCTCTTGTATGTGCAGTGTACAACATCGGCAATGGCACATTTTCCATAGCCAAGTATTGCCAAACATCCAGTTCTGTCCAGTTACTAATTGGGAAGACACGGAAATGTTCGCCCATTAATTTTTTTCCATTGAAGAGATTCCATAATTCAGGACGTTGGTTCTTTGGTGCCCATTGACCGAATTCATCTCTGTGGGAAAAGAAACGTTCTTTAGCTCTTGCTTTTTCTTCATCACGACGCGCTCCACCAAGTGCAGCATCGAATTTCCCTTTTTCCAACTCATCTAACAATACAGCTGTTTGCAATCCATTACGACTTGCATTGAAGCCTTTTTCTTCTACAACCATTCCGTTCTTGATTGCTTCTTCAACAGATCCAACAATTAATCGAGCACCTAATTTTTCCATCAATTGATCTCTGAATGTCAATGCTTCAGGAAAATTGTGTCCGGTGTCAATATGTAAAAATGGAAATGGGATACGAGCAGGATAAAATGCTTTGCTAGCAAGGTAAGTCATCAAAATTGAATCCTTTCCACCAGAAAACATCAGTACAGGATTCTCAAATTGAGCAGCCACTTCACGTATAACAAAAATGGATTCCGCCTCAAGTTCCTTTAAGTGATTTAATCTATAGTTCATAATTTTTTATTGTTCAAAAGTAAGTGTCGGTTTTAAAAATTCATACAGCTTTTCAACTGAAGTTGTAACATCATCTGCACCGGTGTCTACTACCCATGCAGGATCGGTCGGGATTTCGTAAGGAGAATCAATTCCTGTAAATCCTTTAATTTCTCCTGCGCGTGCTTTTTTATAAAGACCTTTTACATCTCTGTCTTCGCACATTTCTAGAGAAGCCTTGATATATATTTCAATAAAATTGTCAGGACCAATAATCTCTTTAGCCATGTCCCGCATTTTTATTGTTGGACTGATAAAAGAGTTGATGGTGATCACACCAGCATTCAAAAACAATTTAGAAACTTCAGAGATTCTTCTGATGTTCTCCAAGCGATCTTCCAGTTCAAAAGTCAAATTGTTATTAATACCACTACGGATATTGTCCCCATCGAGTACTTGACAGAAAAAATTGTTTTTAAACAGTTTGCGTTCGAGGCCTTCAGCAATCGTGCTTTTCCCTGAACCCGATAAGCCAGTCATCCATATGACTCGACTATTTTGTTGAAGGATTTTCTCTCGAACACCTCGGTTTACGAGTTTATCGAAAATAGGATGAATGTTATTAGCCACAAGATTTAAGTTGTTGATAAAGTAATCTTAAAGTTAAGGGTTTCTTAAGGTGGAGTCATGCGAAACAAATTTTAGTAAAATTTGTATCTATTGTAAGTATTTGAGCTACAAAGGTAATTAATTTAATACTTTTGTGTTCGACTTTTTTAAGTTCCAACCTTTTTCAAATTTAGACCTTTTAGATATGGCAAAAAATTCTATTCACAATATCATCAAAGATCGCATTTTAGTATTAGACGGAGCAATGGGCACGATGGTACAACAATATAATTTAGAAGAAAAAGATTTCCGTGGAGAGCGATTTACAGACTTTCATAAGGATGTAATGGGTAATAATGACTTATTATCAATCACTCGTCCGGATATCATTGAAGCGATCCATAAAGCGTATTTGGAAGCGGGATCTGATATCATAGAAACGAACACCTTTAGTAGTACAACAATTGCACAGGCGGATTATGATATGCAAGATTTGGCCTATGAAATGAATTATGAATCTGCTAAAGTGGCTAAAAAAGCAGCTGACGAATATACAGCGAAAAATCCGGATAAACCTCGTTTCGTAGCAGGTGCACTTGGTCCAACCAATCGTACCGCATCACTCTCTCCTGATGTCAATGATCCTGGATATCGAGCGGTTACTTTTGATGAATTGGTAGATGCATACTACGAGCAAACAAAAGGTTTGATTGAAGGTGGTGTAGATTTAATTTTGGTAGAAACTATCTTTGATACCTTAAATTGCAAAGCGGCTTTATTTGCAATTGACAAATGTTTTGAAGACCTCGGTAAAAAATTACCAATTATGATATCTGGTACCATAACGGATGCCAGTGGTCGTACTTTATCTGGTCAGACAGTTGAAGCATTTTGGATTTCAGTCAGTCATATGGACTTGTTTTCTGTAGGACTAAATTGCGCATTGGGTGCCACAGAAATGAGGCCACATATTGAGACGCTTTCTAAAATTTCAAATAAATTTATTAGTGCTTATCCAAATGCCGGATTGCCAAATGAATTTGGAGAATATGATCAGTCTGCACAAGAAATGCAACAATATATACGCGATTTTGCTTCAAATGGATTTGTCAATATTGTTGGAGGTTGTTGTGGAACGACACCAGACCATATCAAGGCAATGGCTGAAGCTGTAAAAGGATTGAAACCTAGAAAAAAAGCTGATAAACAGGATCTTACACAATTAAGTGGTTTGGAACCATTGATTTTTAGAGAAGATCTCAACTTTGTAAATATTGGAGAACGGACTAATGTTACTGGGTCTGCGAAATTTGCCAGATTAATCAAATCAGGAAATTATGCAGAAGCATTGTCAGTAGCTCAACATCAAGTAGACGGTGGTGCTCAGATCATCGACGTAAACATGGATGAAGGATTGTTGGACTCTGAAGAAGCGATGGTAACCTTCTTAAATTTGATCGCATCTGAACCGGATATTTCTAAACTTCCAATCATGATCGATTCTTCTAAATTTAGTGTGATCGAAGCCGGTCTGAAATGTATTCAAGGAAAAGGAATCGTCAACTCAATTTCTTTGAAAGAAGGAGAAGCACAATTCAAAGAACATGCTAAAACCGTAAAACGATATGGAGCAGCTGCAGTTGTGATGGCTTTCGATGAAGAAGGACAAGCGGATACGACTGAGCGTAAAGTAGAAATCTGCAAAAGAGCCTACGATATTTTAGTGGACGAAGTAGGCTTCAACCCGACGGATATTATTTTTGATCCCAATATCTTTGCTGTTGCAACAGGAATTAAAGAACACAATGAATATGCGATTCATTTTATAGATGCTTGTCGAGAAATAAAAAAATTATGTCCTGGCGCTAAGATCAGTGGGGGAGTCAGTAACATCTCTTTCTCTTATCGTGGAAATAATGTCGTAAGAGAAGCGATGCATTCCGCATTCCTATTTCATGCCATCAAAGCAGGACTGGATATGGGAATTGTCAATGCTGGAATGATTGAAGTTTATGATAATATCCCAGCTGATCTACTGAAATTGGTAGAAGACGTTTTATTTAATAGAAATGAAGGGGCTACGGAAGCATTGACTGATTATGCAGAAAGAGTAAAAGGAGGCGGAATGAAGCTCAAAAAAGACCTCAGTTGGAGAAAAGGATCGCTTCAGGAGCGTTTGACACACTCACTTGTGCGTGGAATTACAGAATTCATTATTGAGGATACAGAAGAAGCTAGATTGGCAGCGAAAACACCTTTGGATGTAATCGAAGGTCCTTTGATGAATGGAATGAACGTAGTTGGTGATTTATTTGGAGCTGGAAAAATGTTTTTGCCACAAGTGGTGAAAAGTGCTCGAGTGATGAAGCAATCCGTTGCTCATTTAAACCCGTATATCGAAGCATTGAAAAATAGTTCTGATCAAGGATCACGAGGTAAAATATTGATGGCAACCGTGAAAGGAGATGTTCATGACATCGGAAAAAATATTGTAGGTGTAGTGTTAGGATGTAACAATTATGACATCATCGACATGGGTGTTATGGTCTCAGCATCCGAAATTTTGAAGAAAGCAAAAGAAGAAAATGTGGATATTATTGGGTTGAGTGGGTTGATAACACCGTCATTAGATGAGATGGTCTTTGTTGCCAAAGAAATGGAACGATTGGGAATGAAAATCCCGTTGATGATTGGTGGTGCCACTACTTCCAAAACCCACACTGCTGTTAAAATCGAGCCTCAATATTCTGGCCCCGTAATTCATGTTTTAGATGCTTCAAGAAGTGTGGCAGTTGCAAGCTCATTGTTGACAGATGATGAAAAGACTGCTGCTGAGTTTAGAAATAACATCACTGCTGAATATGAGAAACTAAGAGTTGCAAGAGGAGATAGGAAGTCTTCTAAAAAATATATTTCAATCGATAAAGCAAGAGATAATCGTTTGAAAGTTGACTGGTCTAATTACACGCCACCAAAACCTAAGCAATTGGGTATCAAGGTGTTCAAGGATTATTCGCTTGAAGAAATATCCAAATATATTGATTGGACACCATTCTTTACGAGCTGGCAATTGAGGGGAAAATTCCCTGCTATTTTAGAAGATGAAGTAGTTGGAGTAGAATCCAAAAAATTGTACAATGATGCGCAAAGTATGTTGCGACGAATCATAGATGAAAAGTGGTTGACCGCAAATGGAGTGTTCGGATTATTTCCTGCTAACAGTACAGACGCGGATACAATTGAAGTGTATGAAGATGACAAAAGAAAAGAAGTGATGACCTCCTTATACAGTCTTCGCCAACAACGTCAAAAAGCACCAGGGCAACCCAACTTTAGTTTGACTGATTATATAGCTCCAAAGTCTTCAAAAAAGAAAGACTACATGGGCGCATTTGCAGTCACTACCGGAATTGGAATTGAAAAATGGGTCAAGAAATTTGAAAAAGATTTAGATGATTATAGCGCAATTATGTTGAAAGCATTAGCGGATAGATTAGCAGAAGCTTTTACTGAATTGTTACACGAAAGAGTTCGAAAAGAATTCTGGGGATATGATTTAAAAGAAAATTTAACCAACGAGGATCTAATAAGTGAAAAATACAACGGGATTCGACCAGCTCCAGGGTATCCTGCTTGTCCAGAACATACAGAAAAAGCGAAATTATTTGAAATGCTTTTTGCCGAAGAATTGACTGGTATTAAATTAACTGAAAGTTACGCCATGTATCCAGCAGCAGCCGTAAGTGGTTGGTACTTCTCTCATCCAGAATCTAAATATTTTGGACTTGGAAAGATAGAAAAAGACCAGGTTGAAGACTATGCAGCAAAAAAAGGCATGGAAACCAAAGTGGCTGAAAAGTGGTTATCACCTGTTCTCAACTACGATATTTAGTCTTTAAGTTATTGAATATCAGCGTATAATACGCTACTGAGCACTATTCTAAACACCTCAATTTTATTCAAAATTGAGGTGTTTGTATTAGATATCAATTATTTTGACTAACTTTGAATCACAAAGTACTTTTAAAAGTGATTGACTTGCAAGAAGACCTTGTTATTTTAGCGTTTAACGTATTAAAATACCAAAAACAGCTTAGATTGAAAGATTATGCTGTCTTTCTTAATTTATCTAAGCTTATTTTCATTGCAATTGATTGCTGCTATTTCTTATGATTAAAGCAATATATATTACTTTTGCTAATCAAATTTTTGTAACACATTCCAATACTATTTTACTGTTGACTATGCGTATACTACTTATTATAGCTTTATTCTTTTCTATTGCGAGTACTTGTTTTGCTCAGATTCCGCAAATGACAGAATCGCAAGCAAGGCAAGAGCTTAAGGATCGAAATTTGGATCAAGAGGAATTAAGAAAAAGACTTTTGGAAAGAGGTTTTGATATTGATAATTTGGATCCAACCAATTTAGAACAACTCAATGAATTTGAAGGTGCGCTTCGAGATGTGGTTGCGGAAATGGAAGCAGAGGCAATGGATAAAGAAAATTCTGTTGTTGGTAGTAATGGGAGAAATAAAAAACAACCAACTTCAGAAAAGGAAAAGGCAGAAAAGGAAAAAGCAGAAAAGGAAAGAGCCGAAGATTTAAAAGAAGTCGCAAAAAATTCCTCCGAAGATATTCAAGATGCCGTTGAAGATGGAGCGACTATTGACGAAGCAATTGCAGAAGAATTAATTGATGCACAGGAGGATATTTTGCCTGAGGCAGAAGTTTTTGGTCAACACATTTTCAGAGAAAAAAGTATAAAATTATTTAGAAAATCTAATGATGTAAAGCCTCCTAAAACATATATTTTAGGTGTTGGAGATGAAGTTGGCGTTTCAATATTCGGATATTCTCAAGAAAGTTTAACGTTTGAAATAAACGATGAAGGATATATTTTGCCTCCAAGTATGTCTCCAATCTATTTAAAAGGTTTATCTTTTGGAGAATCAAAAAAAGTCCTTAAAAATGCTTTCGGGCAACATTATAGATTTGAAGATAATGAATTTCAAGTGACCTTGAATTTCTCAAGAACGATTAGTGTAAATATTGTTGGAGAAGTATTTAATTATGGGAGTTTCACTATCCCAGCCATTAATAATGCTTTCAATGCATTGGTTGCTGCTGGAGGACCCTCTGATATTGGTAGTGTCAGAAATATTCAACTAATCCGTTCGGGTAGCGCTCCTGTTAAAATTGATATTTATGAATATTTGATGAATCCAAAAGATCAACCTGAATTATATCTAATGGAAAACGATTATATCCATGTACCTGTCGCAGAAAGAATCGTTTCTATATCTGGACTGGTCAATCGCCCATTTAAATATGAATTAAAAAACTCGGAAGGCCTGTTAAAACTTGTAGAATATGCTGGAGGATTTTCAAAAGATGCATTGCTTAGAAAAGTTCAAGTTAAAAGATTTAGCAATGATGAACAGTTGATTTTTGATGTTGATTATCGTGAGCTAGTTGATTCTAACAGTGACTTCCCATTGTTTAATGGAGATGAAATCAGTATTGAAAGAATCCCTAAACCTTATGATAATTATGTTGAACTGGAAGGAGCTGTTGAACTGGAAGGGAGATACGCTTTAAAAAATAAAATGAGAGTGTCAGACCTGTTGGCACGTACAAAACTGATAAGAGAAGCGAGAAATGACGTTGCATTTTTAAGACGAATAAATGAAGACTTATCTGTAAAATATATTCGGGTCAATCTTAACACTGTGATAGCGGATAATGCTTCACCTGAAAATATAATATTGCAAACGAGAGATAAATTAATCGTTTTCGAACAATCGAATTTTGTAGATAAAACATCTTTTATTGTCAATGGTGCAGTTCGTCATCCCAATAAATTTGAGTATGATATCAATCAAAATATTAAGATTGAAGAAGCAATAATCATGACGGGTGGATTGACACAAGATGCCGCAGATGTAGCCTATATTTATCGAAAAGATCCTCAAAGAGAAAACAGTGTAGAGTATGTTAGAGTAAATATTAGAGAAGCAATCTCGAACCCAAATTCTATAGACAATAGATGGTTAGAAGCCAATGATAGCTTGGTTGTTTTTTCAAAAGATTATTTCAGAGATAATACTAGCGTAAGAGTTTTGGGGGCCGTTCGTTATCCAGGTTTCTATCCATATGATGTCTCTTTGAAATTGAAAGATATTCTAACATTATCAGGTGGATTGCAGATTGTTGCCTCTAAAAGTAAAATTGATGTATACCGTCTAGAATTTAAAGGAGATCAAGAAACGCGAACAATCGCAGCAACACTTGAAGTTGATGATGATTTTAACGTGACAAGGGGTGCTGATGCTAATTTTCAACTCAAGCCTTTTGACAATATTGTTGTTAGAAATGCTCCGGAATTTGAAATGCAAAAATTAGTACGGATTTCTGGAGAAGTAAAGTACCCGGGTGAATATGCATTGTTAGATGATAATGAAACGGTAACTTCATTGATAAAAAGAGCTGGTGGACTTACTTCTGAAGCCTTTGCTGAAGGTGCTACACTGAATCGTTCCTATAATGATATGGGATATGTAATTATGGAGTTAGATGAGGCAATGAAAAACAATCAATCCAGATTCAATTACATCATGAAATCAGAAGATGTAATCGAAATTCCTAAAAAGAAAGATCTTGTTTCCATTATAGGAGAAACACAAGTAAGTGAATTTTATCCTGATAAAATTGTTGAAACAGGCCGTATTAATGTGGCTTTCGACAAAGGCAAAAATGCACGTCACTATGTAGATAAATATTCAGGAATTAGTAAAAACGGTAGGAAAAGACTAATCTCTGTTGAGCATGCAAACGGACAAGTTGAAAGAACGAAGAATTACATATTCTTTAGAAAATATCCAGAAGTAAAGAAGGGATCCACAATCATGATTGGAAATGCCATTGTCGAAAACAACAAGGATAAAAATCAAAAGGATAAAAAGAAAATTGATTGGGGGGATGTATTCTCAAACTCAATTGCCCAGGCAACCTCGATCCTTTCATTGATTTTATTAATTCAAAGAGTTAATTAATAGTATGCCCAATACTGAATACCAAGAACAAAAACATGCTGGCCCAGTACACTACGAAGATGAAATCACACTGAAAGAACTCATCTTAAAAGTAGTAGAATATTTGAAGGAAATCTTGCGAAGATGGTGGATGATTCCTATTTGTTGTCTTATAAGTGGATTGTTTTTTTCAAGAGTCTACCTGTCTCATATTCCGCAATATGGAGCTCAATTAACTTTCATGTTGGATGAAGATGCCAGTGGCGGCGGTGGTCTTGGTGGATTGAATGAGTTACTTGGTGGTCTTGGAGGAGGCGCTAACACTTCCGGATTGCTAAAAATTGTTCAACTTTTCAAATCTAGAATTGTAATCGATAATTCAATTTTAGAAACAGCAGTCGTAAATGGTAAATCTGATCTACTAGCAAATCATTTTTTAGCGGAGTATGGTTGGAAAGAATTAATTAATGACTTTAATGGAAACTTACTTAAAAATTTCACCGATGTTGAAAATTTTCGGATTGAAAATAATGAGTTAGACAGCTTGACACAACAAGAAAGGATTATGATGAAAGTGTTATACTACACAATCGTCGGGCATAGAAATATTAAGTTTACCGCTCCCGTAGTTAGCACAAATCTTGATGAAGACTCTGGAATAATGACGCTTTCTACTATTACGACAAGCGAGGATTTGACATTAGGTATAGGTGATGCCATTTATGAAAAACTATCTTCCTTCTTTATCAATAAAGCAGTTGAAAAACAGAAAAAGCTTTACGATATTATTCAATTCAAAAAAGATTCAGTTGGTGCTGCTTTAAAATTAGCAGAATATAAATTGGCAGATTTTGAAGATAAAAATCGAAAAATGGCAACGTATAAAGGTTTCTTAGAAAAAATGAAACTTCAAAGAGAAAAGACAATACTTTCTGTCATGTATAGCTCAATCGTGAAAAATATGGAGGCTGCAGATTTTGCACTTCGTAGCAAAACACCATACGTTCAAGTCATCGATCGACCATTCAGACCACTTTCTCCTTCTAGAGTCTATTTTGGATTAACCGTCATAAAAGCAATATTCGTTGGAGTTATGTTAGCCATCTTTTTAATTGTGATTAGAAAGATAATCGTGGATGCATTAGCAACTTAAATATGTTAATTCTTTTGAATTAATTAGATATTGAGTAAATTTGTTACTCAATATCATCCTAATGATCGAAACGCTGATTTCTTCCAAAACCCGTGTGAAATTACTCCTGAAGTTCTTTCTAAACAGCAATACGACTGCCTACCTCAGAGGTTTGGAGTCAGAATTTGGTGATTCAACGAATTCTATTCGATTGGAATTGAACAAATTTGAAAAGGTCGGAATGCTAACCTCTACTCTCCAAGGAAACAAAAAAGTTTTCACTGCCAATACTAAACATCCTCTTTTTAACGAACTCCACAACATTTTACGAAAATATATCGGTTTAGATCGTATCGTAGAAAATGTCGTTGAGCGTTTAGGAAACGTTACAAAAGTTTACCTTGTAGGTGAATTTTCAAAAGGAATGGATAGTCAAATCATTGATTTAATCTTCGTAGGAGATATCGACAAAAATTA